>JAGGWT010000121.1 GCA_021163455.1 Thermoplasmata archaeon
ATGTCAAAAGCTATAATGTCATAGGAGAACTTCCTGGAAGAAATTCATCAAAAGTAGATATCATCTGTGCTCACTATGACTGCTGGTGGAATCAGGGAACGATAGATGAAGCAGCAGAGACAGCACTTGTTCTTGGCATAGCAAAGTACATGAAAAAGCTTGAAGAGGAGAAAGGTATAAAGCCCGAGCATACAGTCAAGTTCATAGCGTTTGCTGGAGAGGAGTATGGTTTCAGAGGCTCAAAAGACTACATAGTCAAGTACATCGATAAAGGAAATGAAAAAGTAAGATATGTCATAAATCCGGGTAATTTTGGCCACATAGATACAAAGGATATCACAGAGGAAGATATTAATGGTGGGAAAAAGGGTTTCATGTTATGCGCAGGTAAGAGCGGATTTCCACCTTGGGATGGTGAGTGGCTCAGGGAACTTGCTCTGAATGTGGCAAAAAGTGTTGATTATGACAACTATATCAAATGCATTATAAACAAAATCTATGGAGGTGAACCTTGGGAAGCACATCCTTCAACCAGTATTGAGGGTGAGGATGCTGATGCATTTTACCATGCATGCGCTTGTGATTACGCCATACAGTTCAGCAGAGAGCCAACATTCAGAGGCTATCACAGAGACGGAGCCAACCATTCCAAGGGAGATGTTCTCTACCCAAATAAACCATTCACCGGACTCAACAACGATACCTTCACCATAGAAAGCGATATAGTTCTTCTTACTGCCCTGTACCTCTGCTATGAAGATGTTATAAAAGGAAATCTTACCATACTTGATTGCTACAACAAAACATTTGACAGTGGAAATGATGGAAGAGATGATACTGTGATAATTTATTTCAACGTGAGCAGTGTGATACCAACAGGAGCAAAAATCAGAGTGGATCTCTTTTATGCAAATAACTCGAATAATTCGAATGACAGCATCACCTATGCAGATACGAGTTATTTCCTGATAGGGAAAAATGGAACAGCACATGGGAGTATAGCTCTATCGCCCCCATCAACGGAATCTCCAAGCCAATACAAGGCAAGATTGAGACTCTACGATGTGAATGGCACACTTGTGGATAAAGACTGGACAGGAAGTTTCTTCTTGAATCTTCTCGATATTCCGATAGCTAATTTCACATATTCACCAAGTGACCCAACAGACATTGATGATATAACCTTCGATGCTGAAAATCATTCATATCCATCCGCTGGAGAGAATCCGAAGATTGTAAACTATACGTGGGACTTCGGAGATGGGAGTCATGAATATGGTGGAATAGTAACCCACAGGTATGCAGATGATGGATGTTACAACGTGACACTGACAGTCTATGATTCAAACGGAAAGAATGCATCGATAACAAAGCAGATTTATGTGAGAAATGTTCCTCCAGAGGTCAATTTCTCAATAGAACCTTCTCAAATTGTAACTGTTGGAGAAACTGTTTATTTCAACTCAACTATCCATGAGCCAGACGGTTATATCATAAACTATACATGGAACTTTGGAGATGGAAGCTACAGCTACACCAGAAACGCGACACATATCTATAGAAGAAGCGGAAACTACACCGTCAAATTTACAGTTAAGGATGATGACAACGCAACAGGTACGATAGAAAAGACGATCCAAGTGTTCGATGGTTTTGTGGATGATGACTATCCAAGAGATGACCCAGCAAACAGAAGATGGAAGAGCATACAGAATGCGATAAATGATCTGGATGATGGAGCCATGATTTACGTTTACAATGGAACCTACAGAGAGAACTTGCTCATCAACAAGACCGTCAGACTCTATGGAGAGAATAACAGAGGAGTAGTTATCAGCAACGATAACGTGGTCATAGATGTTCTGAGCAATGGCTCTCTCGAGATACACAACTTCACCATCAGAGATGGAACCACCGGAATAAGAGCCGTGAATGGGAGAGGAGGAAACGTAATAGAGGATTGCAACCTCTACAGCAATGATGTTGGAATACTCTTTGATTCAACACCATTCAATAATATAATCAGATGTGACATAACTTCCACAAGTCAGGATATAAAACTTGCAAACTCAGATTATAATTACATCAGGAACTGCAGTATAAGAGGGGCGGATAGCGGAATCTATCTGGATAGATCTTCATGGAACGATATATACTACTGCAGTTTCAGATTCAATGACAATGCTGTTTATCTCTACAATTCAGATAACAACACCATAGCATCCTGTTACATGGAGATGAAACAAACCATATCCTCATGGCCACCAACACCCATCGTAGGAATACAGATGGTCGATTCAGATTACAATCTGATATCACTCTGCAACATATTCAACGCTACTGATTATGCAATCCAGATGTCATCATCCACAAACAATCATATAATCTGCTGTAACATATGGGAGAATAACGCAGGAATATACTTGGTTGGCTCTTCTTACAATGTGATAGAGGAGAATTACTTCTACAACAACACAATGCCAGCTATAACCATAGACAGATCATCGAGGAATAACTCGGTTTACTGCAACGATTTCATAACGAATGGATGGGGAATAAAGGGAGAAGATGTATCACAGGTTTACGATGATGGAGAGAACAATATATGGTACAAGGCAATGACCGACAGTCTATTTGTAACAGCGACCGGAGAGGGTAATTACTGGTGCGATTATGATGGGAGAGATGCAAATAACGATGGAGTGGGAGATACTCCATACAACATATCAGGCTCTGCAGAAAGCCAGGATATCTATCCTCTCATGAATCCATATGGATGGAAAGAAAATCTGGAGGAGTATTGCGATGTAAACTGGGGAGGCAGAGATGAGCCATGGGTAAAATCGC
>JAGGWT010000037.1 GCA_021163455.1 Thermoplasmata archaeon
GGTTTTTGAGATTCGGTACAGCTATGGCAAGGAGAGGGTGGCTGGAGAAAAAAGATATTTTAAATACTTATGATTTAAGAGAGATTGAAAAGGCTTTCGGGAGGTGAGCTCTTATGATATCAAAGGAAGAAGCAAAGAAGAGGATTGAAGAGTTGAGGAAACTCATAAGGCATCACGATTACCTCTACTACGTTCTTAACAAACCGGAGATATCCGATGCAGAGTACGATAAACTCATGAGAGAACTTCAGCAACTGGAAGAGATGTATCCAGAGTTCATAACACCCGATTCGCCTACTCAACGAGTAGGTGCGCCGCCTGCAGAAGAGTTCAAAACGGTAGCTCATCTCAAGCCAATGCTGAGTTTAGATAATGCCTTCAATGAGGAGGAGATGAGGAGATTTGACGAAAGAATAAAAAGAGAGCTCGGTAAGGAGGAAGTTGCCTACGTTGCTGAACCAAAACTTGATGGTTTATCGGTTGAACTAGTCTACGAAAACGGTGTTTTTACTAGAGGTTCCACAAGAGGAGATGGTTATAATGGAGAGGATGTGACAGAGAATCTGAAAACAATAAGAGCCGTTCCTTTGAGGCTGAGAGAGGGTAAGTATGGTATACCAAGGTTGTTGGCAGTGAGAGGGGAGGTCATAATGCATATCCATGATTTTGAGGAGCTGAACAAAAAACTCATAGAGAGAGGGGAAGAACCTCTCGCCAATCCGAGAAATGCGGCGGCAGGCTCATTGAGAAGATTGGATCCAAAGGAAACAGCAGAGAGACCACTTGATATATTCTTCTATGAAATAATGGTTGTTGAAGGCTTGAAGATTAACACCCAGTGGGAAGCCCTGGAACACCTGAGAGAGTGGGGTCTTAAAACAAACCCTCTGGTTAAGAGATGTAAAAATATAGACGAAGTCATAGAGTACTACAACGAGATGAAGGAGAAGAGGGAACAACTGTCTTATGAGATAGATGGAATTGTTGTCAAGGTAGATAATCTCGAAGACCAGGAGAAACTCGGAATCAAAGCCAGGTCTCCGAGATGGGCTATCGCATATAAGTTTCCGCCGAGAGAGAAGATAACGCAGGTTATGGATATAATTGTACAGGTTGGAAGAACAGGAACGTTAACTCCCGTGGCTCTGTTGAAACCTGTCGATGTCTCTGGCGTAACCGTATCAAGAGCAACCCTGCACAACTTTGATTACATAAGAGAAAAGGATGTCAGGATAGGTGATTGGGTTAAGGTAATAAGAGCTGGGGATGTCATTCCGGAGGTTGTCGAGGTTATAAAGGAAAAGAGAACTGGAAAGGAGAAAATCTTCCAGATGCCGGACAAATGCCCGGTCTGTGGAAGTCATGTTGTCAGAGAGGGAGCATATTACAGATGCACGGGTGGTTTGTCCTGCCCTGCTCAGTTAAAGAGATCCATAGCACATTACGCATCAAAGGGAGCAATGGATATAGAAGGACTGGGACCAAAGATAGTGGACCTGCTGGTTGATAAGGGGCTGGTGAAAAGAATAAGTGATCTATATAAGTTGACGATTCCAGACCTATTAAGACTGCCCGGTTTTGCTCTGAAATCTGCCAAGAATCTTATAGAGAGTATAGAGAAGAGCAAGGAAAGAAGTCTTGACAGATTCATCTATGCTCTTGGCATACCAAATGTCGGAGAGCACATGGCAAAGGTTCTGGCTGAGAGGTTCAAAACCTTGGATAACCTCATGAATGCAAGGGAAATCGAACTCCTTGCTGTACCTGAGGTTGGCCCGGAGACAGCGAGGAGTATCGTCGACTTCTTCAGGGAACCAAAAAACAGGGAAGAGATACAGAGATTAAAAGAGCTGGGTGTAAAGGCAACGTTTGAAAAGATGGAAAAGAAAGAGGGCATATTGAAAGGCAAGGTGTTTGTATTTACTGGTGCCCTTAAATCATTCACAAGAGAAGAAGCGAAGAGAATAGTTGAAGAACTTGGAGGTAGAGCGGTATCAAATGTGAGCAGAAATGTTGATTACGTTGTTGTAGGAGAAAATCCCGGCTCCAAATATGAGAGGGCAAAACAGCTCGGTCTCAAGATAATAAATGAAGAAGAATTCAAGAAACTTATAGGGAGGGCGTAGGATGCAGGCAGTCATACTTGCAGGAGGTTTTGGAACCAGATTAAAACCACTCACATACACAAGATCAAAGGTTTTGCTTCCTGTACTCAACAAGCCCATGATAGCTTACATAGTGGATAGTCTGCCTGAAGATGTGGACAGGGTGATAATAGCAGCAAATTACAAGAAGGAGCAACTGGAAGAGTTCTTTGGGAAAAACGATTTTGGTAAGGAAATTGTAATAAACGAAGAGCCAAAACCTCTTGGCACAGGCGGAGCGGTGAAGTTTGCAGAGAAATACATAGATGATAGATTCCTGGTAATGAACAGCGATATCATCTCTTCTCTCGATGTGGGAGATATGGTAAGATTTCACACAGAGAAAAAAGCATTTGTTACAATATCCCTCTGGCCCGTAGAAAATGTATCTGAATTTGGTGTTGTCAGGATAGAAAGCGATGGCAGGATAACCCAGTTTGTCGAAAAGCCAAAGCCAGAGGATGCACCTTCCAACCTCATCAACGCCGGCGCCTACTGCATGGAGA
>JAGGWT010000030.1 GCA_021163455.1 Thermoplasmata archaeon
ATCAGGGCATGGCTGGAGACAACTCCTCATGTGTTATCCGATCCAGTGATGATAAATGTAATGGCAGATTGAGGAAAGTTTATGCATGGATAGACGTATCCAGTATACATGAAAGTGAATGGAAAAGAATACCGCTCCCTCTGGTTTGAAGATGGAAAACTGCTGATGATAGACCAGAGAAAATTGCCCTTTGAATTTTCGATATTTGAAGCCAGAAGTGTTGATGATGTGGCATTTGCTATAAAGGATATGGTCGTAAGAGGAGCGCCTGCAATCGGCTGCGCCGCCGCGTACGGCATTGTTCTTGCAGAGAAAAATGAGATAGAGGTTGCCTTCACCAAACTTGCAAATACCAGACCAACCGCCCATGACCTTTTCCACGCTCTGGAATATATGAGAAGAAAAATTGAGGAGGGTGAGGATCCACTTGATGCTGCAGAGAAGTATGTTGAACAGATCATCGATAAGTGCAGAAAGATAGGTGAATATGGAGAAACCCTCATACAAGATGGTGCAAGAATATTGACCCACTGCAATGCTGGCGCTCTTGCGACGGTTGATTATGGTACAGCGTTATCTCCTATGAGAGTGGCAAAAAGGAGGGGAAAGAAAATCTTTGTGTATGTGGATGAAACTCGCCCGAGATTGCAGGGCTCTCTCACGTCATGGGAATTGAAGAACGAGGAGATAGAGCATGTTGTGATACCCGACAATGCTGCCGGTTATTTCATGGAGAGAGGGGAAGTTGATATGATCCTAGTTGGTGCGGATAGAATTGCAATGAATGGAGATTTTGCAAACAAGATAGGAACCTATGAAAAAGCGGTTCTCGCTAAAGAAAATGACATTCCATTTTACGTTGCGGCGCCGCTTTCGACATTTGATAGAAATCTTGGTAGAGGGGAGGACATAGTTATAGAGGAGAGAGGAGAGGACGAAATTAGAAGAATAAGAGACACGGAGATTTTCCCTGAGTGGGTGAAGGTCAAAAACCCGGCTTTTGATGTAACACCTGCCAGATATGTTACAGCTTTTATAACAGAGAAAGGCATAATTAAACCTGATGAAATAACAGAAAAATTATTCTGATAGGTATTCCGAGAGTACCTGAGTAATCAGCTGTTCAACATTCTGATACTCTTCCTCTTTATTCCCGTTGAGCAGGTTATTGATTGTATTCTCAAGCCATGAAAACCTTGGAAAGATAGAGCTGTAATTGACCTTCAGTTCCAGCTCATTGTTGCTCTCGTTATCCTCATGTACCTCATCTGGAGGGTCCATCTTTATTATAAGGGAATCTACTCTGACAAAAAAGATCAGGGCTTTAACCATATCTTTCAGTTTCGTATCAAAAAGGGTTATGTTAACCCTCACCCTCTCCCCGCTTTTCAGTCCATATATTTCCTTAAAGGCTACAGGTGTGCTTTCATTCTCATTTTTTCTTTTCATGTAGATTTCGATTATAAAATCACCGGCATCTGCAGAGCCAGCATTTTCAATCTCGAAAGATAGTATGTTGTTGGTCTTCTTCAAAATCAAACTGTTGTTATTACATAGATTAACGCTGTTTTCTACAATGAGAATATCTGGAAGGCCTTTTCTTATATCTGCAGAGCCTCCATAGAACCTTATCACGGGCTGCCCTTTATATATCTCACCCCACACTATGCCATAATCGTTTCCAAAATCAGAGAATCCATAGTATGGATATATATCTCCACCAGCCGAATTCACTTTCTTTGGCTCTGTCCATGTCTCTAGGTCGGTGGATTCTGTCACATAAACGCTGTATCCTCTCTCGAAAGAAAGTACAAATTTCTTGTCCCTGATACACAGAGCAGGCATTCTTTCATCGTAATCTGAACTTGCAACATCCACCACGCCTGGCGCCCAGCTGCTGCCGGAGTCAGTGGTTAGAAAGAACCCTATATCGCTGTTATCTTTCGTTATGCTTTCCAGTATGATTATGGCATGATCATTCCATGTGTATACATGAGGATTCTTGTAAACTGTCAGATCAGTGCTTTCCACGCTGAAATCTTCCCATCCATCCATAAAATTCTTATCTGGAAAATAGAGGCATAGTATACCATTACCTCTGATCTCGTAGCACACGTATGCATCTCTGTCAATAGAAACTGAGGTCTTTTCCAGCCCTATATTCTGATAGGGTGTATCTTCAGAAAATATCAATTCAAAATCCTTCCCTCCATTGTTGCTGAATAGAATTATAGGTGTATCATGTGTGATGTGATTTGATGAGATATTGACTACATCTCCTACGCCCGCTATGAGAACCTCATTATTCCTGCTTATATCTATGCTCATATCATGTATATTCTCTATTCTATACCGGAAACTCCCTTTTTGAACGCTGGAAAGGTCAACATAAGAGAGTGTCCACATAGAAGGGTCTCCTATATCTTGGAACTCCAGCATGTAAAATCCCGAGGAAACATCTTGGGAGCAGAATACAGCCATGGCATAACCCTGTGATCCAATAGATAGTGAGGGTTTCGATTGATTGGATACAGAAAAATCATATCCCAATTCTTTTGAACCCCTCAGTACAAGGATATCGGACCATCTCTTTCCATAATCGAGAGAGTATCTCAAATACAAATCTTGGTAACTTCCAATATATCTACAGATTGCTAGAACCTCTTTACCGTGATTTACTACCTTTGGATGAGTACACTGGGTAAACAAAAAGGAGCTATCATCGATTTTCATGATATCAATCTGAGGCTCGCCTTCTATCTTCTCTATACCATCTATTATAACAAAATCCTCCTTTTCATCCACCGTCTTGTAGACATCCTCTTCTGCTGGAGACATCGTCTTATTATCTGAGACATGTTCTACTCTCAGAAAAGGTATGAATGAGTTCGTTGGTATACAGATTATGATAACAAGAACCATGCATAGAATGACGATTACAGCGGAATTTTTTGATAAATTCATCAGAGAAATCTCTGTCAGGAAGAATTTAAAAGATTTCTTGTTTAAAACTTACCGTTGCATTCCGGATTGATGCAGATTTCTTTACCCTTTATCTTTATTATCGGTGCACCACAGTGTTCACAACTTTTTCCGGTTTTTTCTATGTATCCCTTCTGCGGTAACGGATATGTGACTCTGCAATCCGGAAAGCCGGTACATCCGACAAATCTCTTTCCATTGGAAGAAACTCTTATAACCATATCCTTTCCACATTTCGGGCACTTTCCTATGACATTCTGGGACTTTATTGCTGCTCTCAAATTTTCTCTTATTGTTTTTTCATTCTCTCTGAGGGATTTCAAAACATCATGTAGGATTTTCCTTGATTTTTTAACAACTTCAATCCACTCTTTTTTTCCTTCTGCTATCTCATCCATGTCTCTTTCCAGTTGTGCGGTCATATCAGGTTTCGATATCTCGTATGGTTTTATCGTTTCTATAACAGCGAAAGCACTCTCTGTTGGTATCAGATTATAACCGACAACATACTTTCTGCTGTACAGTTTCCTGATTATATCGTGTCTTGTTGATTTTGTTCCGAGACCATGCCTTTCCATTTCCGATATAAGACTGCCCTGGGTAAATCTCTTTGGCGGCTTTGTTTCTTTCCTTACCAGATTCACAGATACTATCTCCAGTTCTTCTCCAATCTCAAGTTTCGGTAACTTCTTCCACCGCTCCTTGACAGGATATATTTCTTTCCAGTTCTTCTCTATATTCTCTTTACCCTCGCACACAAATTCTAGTTCACCAACTCTTATAACACCCTTTTTACACATCACCACAGCATCCTTAGTTAAAGTTGCAAAGAATCTTCTGGCTACAAGGTCATAAATCATTCTGTGCTCTTTACCCAGTTTACCCACTGGAGGACAATCAACCGGATGAATGGGCGGGTGGTC
>JAGGWT010000097.1 GCA_021163455.1 Thermoplasmata archaeon
GCTCCAGATGGGAGATAAATCTTGCACCTGTTTTTCTTTGCTGTATCTATCAGTTTTTCTCTGAAATCATCATCAAAAAGTGCACCCATGCTCATTATAACCATGTCCTTCTTTGCTTTCAGAATCTTCTCTCCATACTCCTTTACGGCTTCCTGAGATGCTGTCTCGAACACAACATCAGATTTCTCTATGAGTTCATCTATATCTTTTGCTCTCTTTCCCTTTCTGAGTTTTTTTGCAAGTTTCTCCTCGGCATCCCTGGCTTTATCATAGAGGTATATCTCTTCTATTTCTTCCATCTCATCTGCAGCCAGTGCCACGTCTGTTCCTATCGCTCCACACCCTATGATGCCTATGATCATAAAACCCACCAGCAGGATAATACCAAAGAGGTTAAATATAGATTGTCCTGAAAATGCTGAGGTTTATTATCACGCTGAACTCCCTGAGATAAGAACTGACTTAATGCATCTTCCATCTTTCTGTTTTTGTCACGCAGTTTGATTCTTTTTGGGAATCTACCCACCTCTATAACAAGGTATTTTCCCTCTCTTCTGTAACCTTTGATTTCTTCCCATCTGATGAACCTGCGATTTACTTCGATTCCATTCTCGTAGATTATGAGTTTGCTTGAGGTGAATAAACTGAAAATAGTGGATATGAATATTATTGCAGTGGATATGATGGTAGAAGATGAATCTTTACCTTCGGAGTAAAAGGCATATGCTATGAGCATGTTCGCAATAACAAAAATAATTACAACTCCTGCTGCAGTGGTTTTGTTATCTCCGAGTGGCTTTTCCGAGATTTCCATCAGTTTCCTTCCCTTTCTGGGATTTACTTGTGCATCTCTGAGAGAACCACGCTCTTGGCGCCTGACAGATAGGTCTCGCAGAAAAACTGCGATTATGAGAATAACTGCCGTGATGGAAGTAACTATCAGGGTTGTCTCGATTGGTAAATATAGTATATAAGCCTGAAAGATATACACAAGAGCGATAACCAGAGCAATGAGCAGGATTCTTGCTGGATAATTTTTTTCCCATTGCTCTTCCATGCGTTTCCCTGTAGACAGGGTGGATTTAAAACGTTTATCCCATCTTCTTCTTGAGATTTCCGAGTATAACCCTCGATATCGCTCTATCACGATGATTTCTAGGTTAGAGAATGGTCCAGATGTCCTGATCAATGTAAATGCTTTCTCCATCAGCAGTTCTTGCCTCCACTCCTATAACGTGCCTGCCGATGCCTTTGCTGTTATAAAACCACTTGAGTAAATACAGGTAACCGGGTTTTGGTTTAGTAAATGTTATTTCGATACTGGTTGCATTTAGTTATATTTTGCAGTGGCTATATCGATTCATCTTTTCTGGCACAGTACTTGTACAGGAAATCCAGAATCCAGGGCAAAAATTCTTCGTATCTGTCCCAAGGCGCATGCCCGGCGCCTTCCAATGGATGTAAACTGTAATAGACTCCTACCTCCTCACAGCGCCTGGAGATATTCTCTGCTTCACTGTACGGTACTACTTTGTCTTCTGTACCATGGATGATTAGCACAGGGGGTTCTCCCGGGTCAATTTCTGTAACATTGCCATACAGTCCACCCCATAGATCTATGCAGGCTGTTACACCTGATGAATAACCTGGATTGCCGCTATCTCCCTCGAACTCGGGTTCTCTGAGGTAGGTAACATGTAAAGCTGTTATTGCTCCAGCTGATGCGCCGATGAGTGCTATGCGATCAGGGTCTATCCTGTAATCATTTGCGTGGGCTCTGAAGAAGCGGACTGCTGCTTTTGCATCATGCATAGCCTCTGTGATTGCTCTACTCTTGTTGAAGTTCTCTGGTGGCTGTAATCGGTAGTTTATCGATGCTGCCACATAACCCATTTTTGCAAGGAGTGTACATAGTTTTACCCATTTACCGCTCGCTTTATCTCCTCCGATGAAAGCGCCTCCATGAATTGCTATCACCAGTGCCCTCTTGCGAGCAAAATCGCCTTTTGGTTCATAGATATCCATGAGAAGATCGATAAGGTTACCAGTATAATCATAGGCTTGTCCGTATACTACATCTTTATGAACAATTACATTGTCAAAAACTATGCTGGCATAGCGGTCTTTTGGGTAGATATCACTTATACATCCTGTGATTGAAGACACTATAAATAAACTGGCCACCACCAAAGCTTTCCTGTACATGAAAGACGATCCCATCAAACTTTAATTTGCATCTATCATTAATATAATTTTACCCAACTGCCCACCAAATCCGGAAAAATCGTTACAAAAAGTGGGGTCATCCCTGTTCCCAAGAGAAAACAAGGCAAACCGAAAATTTCTTAAATGTCTAACTGAATTTAAGGTCAGGCGGAGAGATGGGATTGCACTGGAGATGCTAATGGCTTCTTTTCGTGCTAGCGAGGCGTCTCCGCCGCCTCCCCCACAACTGAAAGATTAGTTTTAATAAGTTTGATTTCTTTTCGACTCTCATGAAACTACTGCTCATCCATAGCGATTTCATAGAGTACGAAGCAAAGAGCAAAGCGATAAAGAATCCTG
This sequence comes from Thermoplasmata archaeon, assembly GCA_021163455.1. GTDB lineage: Archaea > Thermoplasmatota > E2 > DHVEG-1 > B18-G2 > B18-G2. The sequence goes on from JAGGWT010000097.1 coordinate 2,566, forward strand.
AAGAGGTTGACGAAGAGAGAAAAAAAGGAAAGATGGATGAGGCTCTCGTTGCCTTTATAGCGGTTGAAAAGAAGGATGAGAAGAATCTGCAGGGAGCAATAGAGAGTGGCTGTGAGGAGATCGAAAAGGTAGCGAATGAGTTGAAGACTCAGAACATCATGCTTTATCCCTATGCTCACCTTTCCTCAGACCTGGCAAGACCCAAAATAGCGATGGAGATACTCAAAGGAATGGAAGAGAAACTCAGAGAGAGATTCAATGTAGGCAGAGCGCCATTCGGATGGTACAAATCGTTCAAGATTTCGTGTAAGGGTCATCCCCTTTCTGAACTATCAAGAGATGTCTCTCCAAAGACGGAGAAAACCGCTGTTGAGAAAGAGAAAGAAGTTAAATCCTACTGGTATATTCTCACACCTGAGGGAGAGCTTGTCAATGCTGATGATTTTGATTACTCCAATTATCCCGAGCTGAAGATTCTCTACGAGTATGAAAGCAAGGGAACAAGAAGAGCAACCACGGAGCCGGCGCATGTGAAGATAATGAGAAGATTGGAGCTCGTTGACTATGAGAGCAGCAGTGATCCTGGAAACTTCAGATGGTATCCAAAGGGAAGGCTGATTAAAGGTTTGCTTGAGAGATATGTGACAGAGATATGTAAAGACCTTGGTGGAATGCAGGTGGAAACTCCGATAATGTATGATATAGATCATCCTGCTCTCAGCGAGTATGTGAAGAAGTTTCCAGCAAGGCAGTACATAGTGAGATCTGATGACAAAGAACTGTTCCTGAGGTTTGCTGCCTGTTTCGGACAGTACATGATAGCAAAGGACATGATAATATCCTACAGAAATCTGCCGTTGAGGTTGTATGAGCTTACGCACTACAGTTTCAGAAGAGAGCAGAGCGGAGAGTTATCTGGATTGAGGAGATTGAGAGCATTTACCATGCCTGATATGCATACACTCTGCGCAGATATAGAGCAGGCAAAAGCAGAGTTCAAGAAGCAGTTTGAAGCATCGATGAGGTGGATGAAGGCTCTTGGTTTAGATTATGAGGTTGCAATAAGGTTTGTGAGAGATTTTTACGAGGAGAACAAGGAGTTTGCAAAGGAGTTGGTGAGGTTAGTTGGAAAACCGGTTCTGGTTGAGATATGGGACGAGAGGTACTTTTACTTCGTGATGAAGTTTGAGTTTAATATTATAGATACCACAAACAAAGCAAGCGCTCTATCTACAGTGCAGATAGACGTGGAGAATGCAAAGAGGTTTGGTATAACCTATGTCGATAGCGAAGGTAAGGAGAGATATCCATACATACTTCATGCGAGCATATCTGGAAGTATTGATAGATGTCTTTATGCTCTCCTTGAAAGAGAAGCGATGAAGATGAACAAGGGAGAAAAGCCGATGCTTCCTCTATGGCTATCTCCAACCCAGGTTAGATTTATTCCAGTTGGTCAGGAATTTGTTGAGGATTGCAGGAAGTTTGCAGAAGAACTGGAAAACATGGGAGATGGTATCAAGGTTAGAGTTGACATAGATGATAGAGAGGAGAGTGTTGCAAAGAAGATAAGAGAGGCAGAAAGAGAGTGGATTCCTATAATCATAGTGGTTGGAGAGAAAGAGAAAGAGAGCAAGAAGTTCAAGCCAAGGTTCAGGAGAGCTGAACTGGATGATGGTAAAGAGGAATACACCATCGAAGATCTGTTCAAACTGATAGAAAAAAGAGTTAGAGATTACCCGCAGGATAGATTACCACTTTCAATCTTCTTATCCCAGAGGGCGAAGTTTGGTGGGTGATGTCTGGTCGGTTGATCTCTACCACTCATTTCGGATGAGGTTAACCTTATCCAAATCCATGGCGCCGGCGGCATTGGTTTAGACCATTTTTATGTTAAAAGCGAATTAACGGGACTCAATGTAGGTACATTTATAACATCAAATCCGTATTTCTGGAAAGGGAGGTCGACTGTATGATATCCAGAAAAGAAATCCAGAAGATCGTGGATGAGTATGATCTACAGGATGTAAAAATCGGAGTGATTGCATCTCATTCTGCTCTTGACGTGTGCGATGGGGCTGTTGAGGAAGGATTCAGAACTTTGGCTGTATGTCAGAAAGGCAGAGAGAAAACCTATGCAGAGTATTTCAGAGCAATAAGGGAAAATAGAAAAC
>JAGGWT010000011.1 GCA_021163455.1 Thermoplasmata archaeon
GTTAATATCTATGCCCAGATAGGCAGAGGGTGGATAGGTAATATATAGGTTGCCTATTACGTATAAAAGGAGAGGAGTTGTGTGGATCCCGAGATGTATCCACCTGATTTGAAAGAAATTCATCCGGAGGATGTATTCAGAACAGAGATACCTGGCTTCGATGAACTCTTCTCACTTGGTGGTATACCCAAAGGAAACATCGTTCTCATTGCAGGCGGCCCCGGCGCCGGGAAGAGCACATTCTGCAGGCAGATATGCAACAATGCTTCTCTCAGAAAACAGCACTGCCTCTACGTGAGCTTTGAAGAAAATGTGGAGAAGATAGAGAGAAGCATGATAGCATTTGGATGGGATGTTGAAAAATTTGAACAGGAGGGTCTTCTGATCATTCAAAAGATGAATCCCCTCGATATTCTCAGGATAAAGTTTGGTTCCATAGAGGGTGGAGAGTCGGCTACAGAAATCTCGATGAAAATAGAACCGATCACCATACCGAGAGGATTTAAACCAGATGTCATAGTTGTGGATTCTCTGACGGCAATGGTGGCTGCAACCATCAGCAAAGCGAGAAATTACAGAGTCTATCTCCAGCAACTGTTCAATTTTTTCGAGGAAACGAAAGCTACAACCTTTCTGATAACCGAAACAGAGGAAGTGCCAAAAAGGTACAGCACCACAGGTATAGAGGAATTTCTTGCTGATGGTATAGTTGTTCTGTACAACATCAAGAGGGGCAGTGTAAGAGAAAATGCTCTGGAGGTAGTTAAGATGAGGTACACGAAACATCAGAAAAAGGTGGTGGCTTTTGAGATAACTGATAGAGGCATTGTCGTATATCCCGATAAACTCGTTTCTGTAGAGTGAGAGTAAATGGCTATCAGATATCGCATAAAGGAGAGGAAAAACCAATCGGGTTTTACCCTCTTGAGAGAATATAATTCATCGAATTTTTTTAACCGAGAAATACAAACGGGTCGCTCTGCTGATGGAGTCTCTTTCCACCCTTGTTCTCTATCTCCTTTTCTATCATCTTTAACTGTTTCTGGCTGAGACCAACCCTAAGGTAGATCAATTTATCATCCTCATAGAAAGCAACACTACCCTTCTTGTAATCGATAATTGCTTTCATCAGGCTTTTTCCACCATGCAGCCAAACCCATATATGGAGTTCCGGTCTGAGCATATTATCATGTGAAATTTTATCAATATTAGTTAATAAATATTTTTGTACAAAAGCGTCCAGAAACAGAGATGATGCTGTCAACATTAATCTGAAAGAATAAAAAACAATTGCATCCCATTTCTCTGTTTGAGGTGATATCCAATAGATGGAAAAAGGGTACAATTCGTTGAAAAATCTTTTGCTGGAATATGTCTGTGTTGAATAATTCTTGAATTCCTTCTCTGCATCCAGTATCATGGGGGGTGAAATGCAGGAGGGGGAAAACAGAAGAAGGATTATAACGAGAAGTTAGTAAGAGGGGAAATGATGAACTAACAAAAATGAACAAGAATGAGCTGGTGGACCTTTTATCCATCCTCCACCATTTCATCTATATCGGATTTTCTGCCGCACAGGTAGAGAAAGGGATTTTTCAGAAAAACTTCACAGTTTCACATCCCAAGTTGAAATCTGCATTTTCATGATGTTGTATCCTTCCATTCGCTTCCGAATACCAGCCATCCCAGAAAACTACCCACGAAGACAAAGGGGCCCCATACAGTTATGAGGTCACATCTGTTACCTTCCAGATATATATCAGGGTTGATGTTTTCACCTTCCACACGTATCTCCTTGATTATACTTTCCCAGTAAAGGTCTACCAGAGGGGAACGGTACAGAAAGGGAGAGAGGTAAACATCTTTGATTTTGACCACCTTTTCTTCTCCAACATCTATGAATGGAACCGTAGTTGTAAAAACTATTGTTTCACTCTTGGATCTAAATCGAAGGGGTACCTGAACTACTGCTTCACATGTGGCATTATAAGCTGGTTCACATCCAACGTTCTTCACCCTTATCTTTATACACCTAAAGGTCGGTCCATAATACACTCCAGTTATCCTCAAATCCGCAGCATCTCTGGGCTCGATTGCATAAACATGCCCAATTAGTTTACTGTCATATCCGGTTATATAAATAGTCCCATCTCTCCCAATTACTGGACCGTTTATCAGATAATCATTTGTTTTCCACACCCATCTCAATGTTCCATTTGGATTCAATGCATACACATGATGCTCTCCAACCCCATAGATTACACCGTTTTTGTCCATAACCAGTTCATTTGCTGAGTACGTTTTTCTCATCCACAGTAAAGTTCCATTCCTGTCAAAAGCATAGACGTTGCTACCCGATGCTATATAAAGAGTACTATTCTCAGATATCACAGGTGGCATGTAAGTGCCACCTATGTTGTATTTCCACTTTAACGTTCCATTTGGATAAAATGCATAGATATATCCATTTCTGCTACCATAGTAGACTATCCCTTCTTTATCAACGCTGGGTCCCGAAGATAGATGACCTACCGATCCTTCCCATTTCTTCCATTTTATGGTACCATTGTTTGCGTATATTGCATAGAGATAACCATCTCTACAGCAGTCGGTATAAATAGTATCGTTGTGAATAACAGCGGATGAACAACCATCAAGGTTTACGCTCCATCTTATTGTTCCATTCGGATATACAGCATAGAACCTTCCATCCGCTAACAGAGAATCAAGTGTTCCTATGTAGATGGTACCATCCCTTCCTATAAGCGGATCTCCAGAAGCACCATCCCTCAAATTGCATTTCCATTTTATGGTTCCATCTGGATTTACAGCGTATAGATTCTTTCCCCATGTGCTAACATAAATGGTTCCATCTCTCGCTATAGCAAGTCCCCATACACTGATGTTCAGAACCCACTTTATTGTTCCATTTGGATAGATTGCATATAATTTGTGGGAGCCGGTGTAAATGACACCATTTTTGTCTATGACTGGCGATGGAATATCTATTCCACTTATGTTAACTTTCCACTTGGGGAGAGCGGTACAACCTCCTCCCGCATGAGGACTTCTACCAGTGTGATGAACATCGTGTCTGAACATTGGCCAAGGAGAATCCATGAGTCCAGAGTTTTCTGCTTCATAATCAGATTTGGTAGAAATTGATGCGATGATAGTGGAGGTGAAAATAGGTAATACGAGCAGTGACAATACGACAAACACGGATATCGTTTTCATCATCATACAAATTATAATCTGTATAAATAAAAAGTTTTTGTGCATTCGAGGAAATAAGTAATGACCGAAAGTTTTTTTTTTTACCCTATATGTATTACTGATTCGGGAGGTGAAATTGAGTGAGGAGAAAGTTGGTTGTTCTGTTTCTGGCGCTATTGATAACATCTACGGCCATAGTAGGTATCATCAACCACAGAAACGGAACAATCAATATCGCCAGTGCTGCTGAAGGATCGAATGGTGAAGGAAATGGGCAGAGTTACCAGCCCATCATTAACTACAGTTATGTATGGAATAAAACGAGTTTTCTGAGTAAGATAGTGTTCAAAAAGGATTGCAATAAAGGCAGAGCATTTGGTACGTTGGGTGAGCAAATAGCTGCAGAAAACATCTCGACATGGATGCAGGAACTCGGATTGGAGAATGTAAAGATGGACAAGATAAACAAAACATGGGGGTTTGGGGATATTCCGTATTGGGCATGGTATAAAGCAGTTGTTAAAAGGGAATCCCCATATATAGGTCTTCTTTCACCTATCGGGAATCTAACGAGAGAAAGGATTGTCGATAAACATTACATCCACATCAAAGTATATAAAAAGAAATCATCCGGTGGGAAGGAGTTGGTATGGGATACCTTTCTCACCTACAGAGAAAACAACATATCAGATTGTTTCCCTCTTCTCGAAAAGCCAAACTTGAAAAATTATTTATTTGGTAAAAGAAAAATAGTAGAATTCGAAAACCTAACAGTCAAAGGTTATATACCCACAGGTGCAGAGAAAAATACTATTTGCCTGGTTCTCCACTCTAATTGGACAGATCCCTATAAGTGGAAGAGTGAGAATAAACCAGAGATGGATTTTTTCGATTGGCCGTGGAGAAAAATAGGAGCATTTATCGTCGTGGATGACTTTAATGATACGTATTTCATGTCCCCTTCACGATTTGATGCAATCTCTGCATTTTTTGGCATGAAACTGGAGTATCCAAAACCGGGATTTTCAATCAGAGGTTCCGTATGGGATTATATAGCGAAAAATTACCTCAATAATGATTCTTACGAAATCAAAGCTGATATATATTCAGAGTGGCACTATGATAACGTGGAAAGCTATAATGTAATAGGTAAACTGGAGGGGAGAAATTCAGATAATGTCGTTGATATAGTCTGTGCTCACTATGACTGCTGGTGGAATCAGGGAACGATAGATGAGGCAGCAGAGACAGCACTGGTTCTCGGAATAGCAAAGTATATGAAAAAGCTCGAAGAGGAGAAGGGTGTAAAACCGGAGCATACGGTCAAGTTCATAGCGTTTGGTGGAGAAGAGATGGGTTTCAGAGGAACCCTTGACTATATCAAGAAATATGTTAAAAGTGGAAAAGAAAAGGTGAGATATGTAATAAATCCGGGTAATTTTGGCCATACTGATAGCAAAGAACTAGAAGAGAATAATTCAGATAGAAATTTCAAGATCGGGAGTGATAGGGAATTCTTAAAGAGGATAGGGTTGAATATAGCAGATGCTCTGGGATATAACGAGAGTTTTGACTGGAATGCTATAGGCACTTCGGAGATTGAAGCTGAGGACTCTCAGGCATTCTATGCACTTCGGAAAGCAGATGGTGTAGTTCAATTTGGTAGATGGCCTTTCAAGGGATATCACAGAGATGGAGATAATCACAACAAAGGAGATGTCCTCTATCCAAATGATCCATTCTGTGGACTTGTCAATGATACCTTCAAAATCGAGAGCGATATAGTTCTTCTTACTGCGCTGTATCTGTGCTATGAAGATGTGATAAAAGATAATCTAACCATATTGAATAGCAACCCTGTAACCTTTGACAGCGGAAATGATGGAAGACATGATTCCGTAAGAATTCATTTCAACGTGAGCAGTGTGATACCAACAGGGGCAAAAATCAGAGTGGACCTCTTTTATGCAAATAACTCGAATAACTCGAATGACAGCCTCACTCATACGTATACGAGATATTTCCTGATAGGTGAAAATGGAACAGCACATGGAAGTGTGGTTTTATCACCTCTATCGAGAGGCTCTCAGGGTAATTACACTGCTAGGTTAAGACTCTACGATGTGAATGGTACACTTGTGGATGAAGACTGGACGGAAAGTTTCTTCTTGAACCTTCTCGATGTTCCGATAGCAGATTTTACATATTCACCTAGTAATCCAACAGATGTCGATGATATAACCTTCAATGCCAAAGATCATTCATATCCATCCGCTGGAGAAAATCCGAGGATAGTCAACTATACGTGGGACTTTGGAGATGGAAGTTATGAATATGGTGGGATAGTAACTCATAGATATGCAGATGATGGATATTACAATGTTACCCTGACAATCATTGATTCAAACGGAAAGAATGCATCGATAACAAA
>JAGGWT010000110.1 GCA_021163455.1 Thermoplasmata archaeon
AATCGGGAGGATTTACATCCAGATATCTCTCCGAAGCCGCAGATATTGTCGAGGAGATGATAAGAGACAGAGAAACCAGGGTTTTCCTTTCCTTTCCAGCGTGCATCATCGCTACAGGTACAAGAGGAGTCATCACAGAGATAGTGAAAAGAAAATGGGTGGACGTAATAATAACAACATGTGGCACTCTTGATCACGACCTTGCCAGAGTATGGAAAGATTACCTTCACGGCTCTTTCTTTGCTGATGATAGGGAATTGCACAGACAAAATATCCATAGAATAGGTAACATTTTTGTCCCTATGGATTCCTATGGAAAAATACTGGAGGAGAAACTTCAGCCGATAATCGAAAGAATTTATGAGAAAAGAAAAAGCTGGTCAACTCGAGATCTCATATGGGAAATTGGAAAATATCTCGAGGATGAAAATAGAAAGGAAGAATCCATAATATACCAGGCATACAAAAACAAAATACCGATCTTTGTTCCGGGCATCACGGATGGCGCCGTCGGTTCGCAGTTATGGTTATTCTATCAAAGGCACAGGGACTTTTCGATTGACCTGCTGAAAGATGAACAGGACCTATGCGATATAATCTTTGAGAGCAAGAAGACAGGAGGAATAATTGTTGGTGGTGGAATATCAAAACACCATCTGATATGGTGGAATCAGTTCAAGGAGGGTCTGGACTATGCGGTTTATCTTACCACGGCTTTTGAGTATGATGGGAGTTTGAGTGGTGCCCAGACCAGGGAAGCCATATCCTGGGGAAAAATAAAGGAAAAAGCCCATCATGTAACGGTTATGGGGGATGCTACCATAACTCTGCCTATCATAGTCGCAGCAATGGTCGAAAGGTTCGATTGAAACCCTACGTGCAGACAATTTTTATTTTCTCTGAAGAAACAGGGGCAAATATCCGAGCGGTCGTGGCATAAAATTTCTGTACTTTCCTTCCATCAGCTCAAAAACTGATTCCACACAGAAATTGACCAGGTCGTTGAAAAGTTTCCTTCCATGTTCTATAGATGCCTCAGATGGATTTCCTGTGTATGCATCTTTGGCACCGAGTTCGCGAAGAGTTTTTCTGAAATCAAGAATGGAAAACTCGATTTCAACTCTCTCGAGAGATTTGTATATTTTATCAACCAGGTAGGGATAAAGATAGAGCATGATAGATGTCTCTTCCTTTCCAGCGTGAGATATACCTCCATTCAGATAAAAAAATTTTGAAACAGGCTCAGCCACCTTCATACCGTAAACCCTCTCCACCTTCCCTATAGCCCTGTGTATCGCCTTGATATAGAAGGGGTCAAGGTGAAAGGTAATAATGGTAGAATATCTGAATCCCTGCGCCGCCAGGCTTCTGAGGGTATCGTGCATTATTTTTCCAAATGCTTTCACATCGACAGATACACTCCCCATGACATCTTTATTGGCTCCACAGTATCCAAAAGCTTGAAAGGGGTACATCACCGGAATTATGCTCCTTCTCTTCCTCTTTATTCTTCTGTACATTTCTCTGCAAATCTCTTCCGTTATCAACATATCTGTTCCGATAGGAAGATGAGGTCCATGAGCTTCAAGTGGACTTACCGGAATGATGATGACACTTTTATTCCTGTCAAGCTCTCCTATTTTTGTAAAACTGAGCTCCTCAAACCGGATAATGGTTCTTTTCTTCATGTTATCACCTCACAGCCATCTTCTGTCACAATGATTGTATGCTCGTGCTGAGAAACTATGCCATCATCAACGAGTCTGGGATAGTGATATACGCTTCCATGTGAGATCAGTCTTTCTAAAGCGATTCTCAGATTCGGAAACTCTCTTACAAACCACCTGTCCGCGAAAGGCAGGGTTCCAAATTTTTCTTTCAATCTCTTTGCAAGAAATCTTAATCTTATATCTCTGGGTGTAGGAGGATGCATATAGAGATATATGTTGCTCCATCCTTTTGATTCTACATATCCTCTTCCCGTGCTGGCAAAAGGTTCGATCGCTACAACTTCATCCTCTTTCAATTTTCTCTTACTTCTCGTGGGAACATTCGGAATAGAAACACCCGTATGAAGTTTGAATCTACCAAGACCATGTCCTGATAGGTTTTCTATAGGGTTAAATCCTTCTTTTTTTATGCTCTCATAGACAATTTTTCCTATCTCACCAACCTCCACACCAGGTTTTACATGCTCTATAACTCTCTCAAGTGCGCTTTTTGAGGATTGTATTAATCTGTGATATCTGTCATTATCAACCTCCACAGTCAGTGCGGTATCTGCTATATAACCATCTACATGCGCGCCAACATCCAGTTTAACAACATCTCCTTCTCTGATTTCAAGCTCTACATCATCAAGTTTCGGAGAGAAGTGAGCCGCAACACGATTTATAGAGATATTTACAGGAAATGCTGGTTTTCCACCCAGCTCGTAAATCTTTTTTTCAACTTTTTCAGCTATATCAAGAAGTTTTGCACCGGCTTTGAGCAAACTTGCTCCGTAATCTCTAGCTTCGGCTGCGATTTTTCCTGCCTTTCTATATTTTTCCAGTACTGTACTGTCCATATTCCATATGCTCCCACATTTTTGAAAGGTTCATTTCCTCTCTGTCAGGATACATCCAACCTGAGCATGGACAACCCCGGGGGAGCTTAATCTGTACTGTTTACTTCATCCCTTTCTCTTTCTCAAGCTTTATAAGGTCGCCTATTGTCAAACCTCTGCGTTCACTCGATGAAGAAGATACTGCTTCAATTTCTTTGACTTCCTGAAAGAGGGTTATACCGAGCAATTTTTCCAGTTTTTTCGCGGTTTCATCCGATGGTCTCAGATCACCGTTTTCCATCTTAGCTATAGCATTAACCGGCTCGCCTACCTTTGCTGACAATTCTTCTCTTGTCCACCCTTTCTTAATTCTTCCTTCCTTTATCCTCTCAGCCCAGTCAGGAACAAGCACTCTGTTCATACTCTGAAAGATTTTTTCATCGATTTTACTCATCCTTCTCTTCAGGCTAACTTCCTGCAAACGTTTCTCGGCCGGCGGTGGCGCAGGAATGCCAAGCTTTGCACAGTTCTCACAGACCGCCATTCTCGCTCCATCTATAATAACATACCTCAACGTATCCACATTCTTTCCACACAGCTCACATTGCATCCGTATCAATCCCCACCATATTCATATAAAACCAGCTTTCTGGAGGAGAAGAAGATCCTCTGTGCTGAGTTTTTCTCCCCTCTTGAATCTCTCAAAAATCTCGCTCGCCTCTTTCTGGATGGTGAGGTCTTCTTTTCTTTTTCCGGACCTCTTGAGAGCTGCTATTCTTCTCTCAAGTTGATGAATTTTATCCACATGCTCAATAAATTGCCTGTGTGCGTTATCAGCTTCTATCTTTGTGAAGACTATCTTCTCCTGTATGTCCTCGATCCTCTTTGATATGGCATCACACTCTCTTATCAATCTCAGCATTTCCTCATGCTCTTTCTGTGCCCTCTCAGCCAGCTCTTCCACTTCCGCATGCTGCTTTTCTGCCCTTTCCTTTGCCTGATTGAACTCTTCATAAGCTCTCTTCAATCTTATATCATGGGCGATTTTCTCCTCACATTCCTTAAGTTTTGCATGCAATTTTGATATCTTTTCCACAATTTCTTTTTCTTTCTGAGGAGACATTGGCTGGGTCATCTGTTCGTTTTCCAGCCGTCTCAATTCTCTCTTAAGTTTCTCAATATTAACTCCAAGAGAAAGGGATTTTCTTCTTTCCAATTCTCTCAATTTTCTTTTTGCTCTCTGGTACAATCTGTTAAGTTCTGCCCTTTTTTCCTTGGCGGATCTCACCCTCTGATTGAGCTCGTCTCTCTTTATCTTGTGCTCTCTTATCTTTACTCTCAGTTCCCTTATTTTCGCGCTTAACTCGTCTCTCTCTTCAGCAAGCACTCTCGATTTCTTATTGAGTTCGTCTCTTTTTTTCTTTAATTCATCGGCTCTCTTCTGAAGGTTTTCCTTTTCCTTTTCCAGCTCCTCCAGAGATTGTATCATTTCCATCCTCTTTACTCACTAAAGTATCTAATAATATGGATAAAGAAAATCTATTTCTTAAGTATTTCGTCTTTATCCCCTAACTGAACAGAGTCAATATGCCATTTTTCCAGATAATAAAAGGAGCAGCGGGACTCTTCTCCAAGAAAAATTTATATCTCTGATTCGGTTTACAGGTAGGGTATGAGAAAGTTAGTTTTCCTGATAACTGTTTGTATCCTCGTGATATCTCATTCCTCAGTTATATCATACTCTCTTGAGGAGGGAAAGGTAACACTTTTCTACAGATCTGTAACAGTATACGCCCCAGCAGTGGCGGAGACGGAGCAGGGTATGGTTGGTGTTGCAACGACAATAACAGTAACTGTACAGAATGGGACGGGATGCAGCGGTAAGGTTTTTGTTGAGACGGTTCCGCTTACAGAAGTGGATATGCAAGGTTCTGCCAGGCTTGCGGTAACTGTTGCCTGTTCTCTCACAGGTGTTGACCCATCCGATTATGATTTCTTCTTTGTAATAAAGACACCCTCCCCCATCATAGGTGGACCATCTGCAGGAGCAATAATGACGATTGCAACCATAGCCGCTCTGGAAGGATGGGACCTGGACAATAAAACCATGATGACCGGTATGATTAATCCGGATGGAAGCATAGGTCCTGTTGGTGGTATAAAGGAGAAGATAGATGCTGCACATGCTGTGGGAGCAAAGAGATTCCTGATCCCAAAAGGTCAGAGTATCGTTTATGAAAACGTGATAGAGAATGTCGGAGGGTGGCTGGTCTACACGAAGAAACCAATTAACGTAAGAGAATACGCGATGGAAAGGTATGGTATGGAAGTAGTGGAGGTAGAGGATATAGATGATGCCCTGTACTACTTTACGGGTTACAGATTTGAGGAAGAAGAATTTGATAAAAACATAACAACAGAAAACTACACAACATCTATGTTGCCCCTCGCTCAGCATCTTCTCGATAGAGCTAAGGATAGTTACAACAATGCCAGCACCCTGTTTAACGAAACAAAGTATAACATTCCTAATCAGTACCCGTATTTCACATACAGAACTTATGTGAGACAGAAACTGAAGGAGGCAGAAGAAGCTCTATACATGGCAAATGAATCCTTCGAGAGCAAAATGTTTTACTCCTCGATGAGCAAATCCTTCCAGTCCCTCATCAATTCAAGATTTGTTATATACGCATGCCAGTATTTTTCATCTGAAAACAAAAAACAGTTTGTAGAAGACATGATTGACTCGATTGGAGATATGGTGAACGATAGCAAAAAACTGGCCAATAGCGCAGAGATAAAGGGCCTGGTCTCCCTACAGTGCGTCGGCGCCGCGCAGAAAAGATTGTACGATGCTCAGGATAAATTCAATGCCGCATTAACCAGTTACCAGCAGGGTGATTATGTGGGTGCACTTTACAATCTCGCATTCTGCGCGGAAAGATGTTTGAGTATAGGATGGTGGATTAATATATCGAAACAGTTTGAAGATAAACCACCAATTAACAGTACACAGCTTCAGGACATTGCAACGAAGTATCTGGACCTCGCGAAGAACTCCGTGACCTATTCGAAGATAATTCTTCAGGAAATTGGTGAAAATTCGGATTTGCTGAATAATGCTGAACAAACTTTGATGGAAGCAGAAAAACAGAAAAAGACTCACCCCGCAGCTTCACTATTCTCATCTCTTGAGGCCACTGCAGAGGCAAATCTGGCCATAGAGTTGATAGGAGTAGAAGTAAGTGGAGAAAATATTAAAGATAGATTGGAGAGAACAAAGGATAAAGCCGCAACTGAGATTGGAGAGTGCAGGAGCAAAAGCATAGAGCCCGTTCTTGCTGTAAGTTATTATGAGTATGCAGAGTTGCTGGAAAATGAATCTGCTATAAATTCCATGCTGGATTACAGATATGCGCAGATGATAGCCGGCGCCCTGCGGCTGGCAGTTTCCCCTATAGAGAAAAAAACATCGAGATTCGAAGGTATACCGCCAATAAATCCGGCGAACCAGGTCTTCCCAAGTGAAAAGGAAATTATATCGTATCTCATCTGGACTGTTGTGATACTGGGCATAATCCTGCTTGCAATTGTTGCGATAGTATCGATAATCTCAAGCGAGAGGAGATTTAGAAGAGACTTCCCGCCAGAATTATGGTAGAGATGAGAGCAAAAATATCTGAAGATAAAGTGGTCGTGTACAATGAACGGCTTGCAAATATACTGAATGCGAGAGGTTATGGAAGATTATTTGATGAGGGAAAACTCGAACTATCTCCGGTAGAAGCCATGTATTTGATGGAAAAGAAAAAACTGAAAATATTTGACGATAAAGACCTGGAAGAAGAGGAAATTTTTGATAAGTTTTCACACATGGACGAAAGATTTGGTCACAAATTCATCGTGTACAGAGATTTGAGAAAGAGAGGATACAAGATAAAATGTTTTCATGATCTTAAAGATGAAGGTGTTGACTACAGCCTTAAACCAAAAAGATTGGAACAGAGGGACATATTTGTCTTATGTGCGAGCGAGAGAGAGGACTTTTTGATTGACAGGATGGTCAAATATACAGAGCAGATTGACCCGCTGATAGAAGAGTTGTGGGTGGGTGTGGTGGATGAGGAGGGAGAGGTAACTTACTATAAGATAGAGGAGATAGAACCCAAGGGAAAATTTGAAGATGTGGAGGGATTGCACTGCAAGGGAATTTTGCTCAGAGACCTGGTGATAGTTAAAGCCAAAGGTGATGAAAAGAAACTTTTTGAGCAGGGCTTTTATGGCAGTTTATCCAATGGGGAGATAAGCGTATCCCTCATAGAGGCGCTTTATCTCATGAGCAGGGGTATTCTGGATGTTTATCAGCATAACAGAAAACTGGATTCTTCAGAGCTTATAGAGATATCAAAAACATACCAGCCTGATATAGAAATCAGATATCAGGTATACAGGGACCTTAAAGAGAGAAATGTGTGCGTGAAAACCGGATACAAATTTGGCACTCATTTCAGAGCTTACGAGAGAGACCCCAGACGATATCATGCCGAATATCTCATCGATGTGGTCAAACCAGACTTTAAAAGCACATGGCCAAACATGAGCAGAGGGATAAGACTTGCCCATTCTGTAAGGAAGGTGTATGTTCTGGCTGTCGCTTCCGAGAAGATAAGATACATATCCATGGAAAGGATAAAACCCTGATTCGGGAAAACGATTAAAAACACCTTTATCTATTCCTGCCCTGGTGAGAAATATGGGAGAGATGAAAGAAGCCATAGAGCAGGTTATGGAGATGCTCAAGTTAATGTCCAAGGAGCAGCCGCAGAGCATGAGGTGCTTTAAAGAGTTCATGGACACTGTTCTGAAGGAAGGAAATCTCGATACAAAAACGAAGGAATTGATAGCGGTTGCAACAGCCATAACCGCGAGATGTAAGTACTGTATAGCCATCCATGTGAACAAGGCGCTCAAAGCGGGTGCAACCAAAGAAGAGATACTGGAGGCAGCATCTGTGGCTATACTGATGGGCGGCGGGCCGGCGATGACCTATGTTGTGGAGGTGAAAAAAGCACTCGAAGAGTTCTCTGGAGATGCATAGACTCGGTGTCCATCTCTCTATAGCAAAAGGTATAGAAAAAATATTTGATGTGGCTCTTCAGATGGGGTGCAACTGCACCCAGATTTTTTCTCATTCTCCCAGAAGCTGGTACTTTCGATTTCCTTCTGATGAGCAGATTGATGAATTCAGATCCAGATATCACAGATATGACATCAAACCGGTTTTTGTTCATCAATCATATCTTGTGAATCTTGCATCACCCAATCGAACTGTTTACATGAGGAGTATAGATTCAATAAAAAGGGAAGCCCAACTTGTTAGCCTGCTTGATACAAGATACATAGTGATACACCCTGGCTCGCATCTGGGCAAAGGCGAAAAGGTTGGACTGGAGAATATAGTTAATGCATTGAACTCATTATCAAATTACCTTGAAGATGTGGAGATACTTGTGGAAATGACAGCGGGGAGTAAGAATATCATAGGCTCCAGATTTGAGCACATTGAATACATTTTGAATAACACTGTCGTGGAGAGTGGTGTTGTTTTCGATACATGCCACCTTTTTGCAGCTGGATACGATATCAAAAGTGAAGAAGGGCTGGACAGAACAATAGAGGAATTTGAAACAAGGATAGGCATAAACAAACTAAAATTGATTCATCTCAACGATTCCAAATATGCTCTCGGGTCAAACAAGGACAGACACGAGCATATAGGCCTGGGGAAAATAGGAATAGATGGGTTCAGGAGAATAGTGAATCACAGAAAACTCAGGAACAAGCCGATGATACTTGAAACTCCTATGGATGGTGTGAGGAGTGATGAAGAGAACCTGAACGTGGTCAAATCTCTCATAAATTTTCGATCATCTCCCTGAGATTTCTTGGTAAAAACAGCATCCTTTCGTGGTACTTGGGGTCATAATATTCGGTCTTTAATTTTTCACCCCTTTTCTTGTCAATTTTAAGAAAATCAATGTCACCCTTTACACCAACCGAAAATCCCCAGCATGGAGCATAACCTATAACCGAGAAGAAGAACGGATGCACTTTATCAAAAACTTCTCTCATGTTCTTCCATACCATGATACTTATCCTTCTGTCAAAATATGCGCCTCCAGATTGCGTGACCATCAATCCTTTATCGTTGAGTATCCTGTAGCAATCTTTATAGAAAGGAACATTGAACAGCTCCTCAGCCGGACCCTTTGGGTCTGTAGAGTCCACTATAATGACATCATACTTTTCTTTGCTCGATTTCACAAATTTTATTCCATCATCTATTATCAGCTCGCTCCTCTCACTATCAAACGCTCCATTATCTATTGGTGTGTACTCTCTGGCTACATCCACAACGTCCTTATCAATCTCCACAACCTTTGCCTTCTCTACTGTGTCATGCAGCAGGACCTCTCTCAGTGCGCCGCCGTCGCCGCCGCCGATAATCAGAACATTCCTCGGGTTAGGATGAGCAAGCATTACAGGATGTACGAGTATTTCATGATACATTCTTTCCCACTTTTCTATGAACTGGATTGCACCATCAATAACCAGCATTTTGCCGAAACCATCGGTTTCGTAAACCTCTATTTTCTGAAATTTTGAATGTTTTTCGAGAATCCTTCTTTTTATTCTGAAAGTTACACCATATCCGCCCTCATACCACTCAGTGAATGCTACCATTCTGATACCTCCAAGTCATTTTTTCAGAATCAGAAATTATGATATAAAGTTTTTATCTGAAACTTTAAAACCTCATTTCAATATACATTGTCACATGCCTCAGGTGAGGAAGAACAGATTTATAGCAGCCATATACAGTTTTCTTGTGTGGGGTCTGGGCGAATTGTATGCTGGTGTCAACAATCTCAAAATAGGAATTGGGATAGTACTGATGATTTTCTGGTTTATCTATCTCGGCGCAGTGAGTATTGTACTTCCACCAGTATACATTTCTGTTCCCATCTATCTGCTTTTCTCGTTACTGTCATCGTTTGATGCATACAGAGATGCAGAAAAATTCAACATAAAAGTGGAGTTTGAAGAAGAGAGCCGCCGCTCTCCTGGCATATGTCCCAACTGCGGTACAAAACTCACAGGTAACCCTCGATTCTGCCCCAACTGTGGACATAAACTGGTGGAATAGCATGGTCAAACTGACATTCTATGGCGGAGTTGGAGAGATAGGTGGTAACAAAATTTTGCTGGAGGACGGAGATTGCAGGATATTTCTCGATTTTGGTGTGAGTTTTTCCAGAAGATCAAAATATTTTGAAGAATTTTTACCTCCAAGAACTGCAAACGGGATAGGAGATTTTCTTGCAACGAATCTTATTCCTGATATCAGGGGCGTCTACAGAGAGGATCTGCTTGTTCATCTCGGGAGAAAACCGGAGGAACCAGAAATCTCGGGAGTCATTTTATCGCATGCGCATGCAGACCATGCAAACTACATCTCTTTTCTTCATGAAGATATACCGGTGTACTGCGGGAAAACCTGCAAGGCAGTTCTGGATGCGGTGAATGAGCAGAGCAGAAGGAATATAGAAAACGAGATTGTGGATTTCAAGAGAAGACCGATAATTCCTGGTAAAAGAGATGAACCCATCAAAAGAAAATTTGTGCTGTTCAGAACAGGCGACAAACTGCTCATAGATTCTGTCGAAATTGAACCCGTTCATGTGGATCACAGTGTTCCCGGGGCGTATGGATTCATAATATATACCTCTGAGGGAGCCGTAGTTTATACTGGAGACTTTAGAATGCACGGAACAAATCCCGAACTCACCATTGACTTCATAGAGAAAGCAAAGGAAGCAAAGCCCATTGCCATGATAACAGAGGGTACAAGAATACATGAGAGAAAGGGGGATGAATCAGAAGAGAAGGTGTATATCAAAGCAAAAGCCGAATTGGAGAAAGCCAGAGGATTATCGGTTATCGATTTCAATTTCAAGGATGTCGATAGGGTGAGGACCTTTTACAGGATAGCCAGAGAGATGGACAAATTTCTGGTAATATCTTTTAAACATGCTTGTTTCCTCGAAAGATACCATAGGGATGAAAAACTCGATGTTCCGGATAGTAGAGATGACCATATACTCCTTCTCAAGCCCAAAATGAGAACAGGTACATACGCCGATTATGATTATATGTCAGAACCCTATATAAAATCCAGGTTGAATTATCCAAACATAATAACCGCCGAGGAGATATCAAAAAAGCCGGAGAATTACATAGTTGTTCTGAACTACTGGTACTTTACCACGCTCATAGACCTCAAACCGGAGAAAGGAATATACATCCACTCTCTATCTGAACCTTTCAATGAGGAAATGGAAATATCCTTTGAACGAATGATGGAATGGTTGAAACTCTTCAACTTGAAATATGTTCACGCCCACTGCTCGGGACACGCATATGGCGATGACATAATCAGCATGATAAATGAAATTAAACCAAAGGAGGTTTATCCCATCCATACAGAGAGACCGGATATGTTTGCTAATCTATCAACAAAAACCATTCAGGTTGAGGAAAATAAAACCTACAGGATTGGTGGTTGAAAATGAAAGCCAGAAGAAAACAGGTATTTATTGAAGATTTGAAAACTGGTGATGTTGTTAATGAAATGTTCATGATAGCTGGGAAAATCGATAAAAACACTCTCATTCTGAGTGACAGAAGTGGTAGAATCAAGCTGATCATACCTGAAGAAGATAATAATCTGATAAAAAATCTGGATGTGGGTGAAGTTATACTTATCAATGATGGAGTTGTTGCGGGTGACACGGAAGAAAAATATATTCTGCTGGAGGAGCAGAGCAATGTCAAAAAACTGGACAAAAGCGAGGTTTCTGTAGAAGATTTTGTTCCTTCCCTTGCTGAAGAAGAGATGAAAAAAATGATGGCAGAGATAAGGAACTACATAGAAAGTGTAAAAAATCAGTATATCAGGAAACTTCTCGAGAAAATATTTGAAGATAAAGAACTGATAACAAGATTCTCAAAGATTCCATCCTCTCTCAATCATCACCACAACTATCTGGGCGGCAATCTGGAGCACACTCTGAACGTTGCAAGAATATGTGACGCTCTCTCAAAGATAAATGACAAACTGGACAGAGACCTGATGATAGCTGGCGCCCTGCTGCATGACATTGGAAAAGCTCTCGAGTACCAACCATCCTATGTTATCGATAAAACAGATGAAGGTATTCTTTCGGGGCATATAGTTCTTGGATATAAAATAATAAGGGAGAAGATAGAAGAGCTACGCTCCGAGGGTATGGATTTTCCGGAAGAGCTGGAGATGAAATTATCACATATGGTGCTGAGTCACCACGGGAAACATGAGTGGGGTTCTCCGCAGATACCAAGATTTGTTGAAGCACTCGCTCTGCATTATGCGGATTTTGTGGATGCACATCTCAAATACCATCTGCAGAAGGTGGAGGAAGAGAGAAAATCTGGAAAAACGAAATGGGGCTTTATATGGGACAACGATATGAAGAAAAGAAAAAGATTCATGCTGGAGGGATGAAATGAAAAGAGAAACCTTGGACATAATATGCTGCCCCGTATGCAAAGGAGACCTTGAACTTAAGGTGGAAAAGGAAGAGAACGGAGAAATCGTGAAAGGAAAACTGATTTGTAAAAAGTGCGAGGTCACATATGAGATAGAAGATGGTATACCTAATCTTCTCCCAAAAAATTCCTGATATCTCTGATCGTATCAGCAGAAACTTTCATCACACCAAGATATTTCCTGAATCTGGGTGCCCTCCTGTCCAGTATAATGGCTATACCTCTGTCGGTTTCATTTCTGATTAATCTACCTATGGACTGCAAAAGTTTTCTCGCCGTCGGCGCATTTATCGCATATTCCCATCCTTTCCCGAACTTTGCATCATAATATCTCTGCAAAGCCTTCTGTCTCGATGTGGGTTTTGGATAGGGAATTCCAACTATTATGGCTATCTCAAGCTCTTCTGCAGGAAAATCCATTCCCTCACTGACCCTTCCGCCAACAACAGAGAGAAGAACATTTCCCCTGCTTCCTCTCTTTTTGAACTTTAAAATGGTTTCCATGAGTTCATCCTGCTTCATCTCTCTTCTCTCAACGTAGATGGTTTTCTTTATGTCTTTTATTAGACCACCATCCAGAAATCTGTTCATCAACTCAAAACTCGGAAAGAAGACAATGATATTTCTGTTGAAGGTGTTGCATATTCCCACAATGATGTCTTTTATCCTGTTTATCATTTCTTCGGAGAACTTTATCTCTTCATATCTCGTTGATACAAGTGGAGAGTAGATTATTTTTCTGTTCTCCTTTGGAAATGGAGATGGGAAGGATACAAGTTTCGTGTCTGGTGGCAGGTTTATGGAATCTCTGTACTCCTCAAGAGGCGATAATGTTCCCGACATGTGAATAGAGGTGTAAAATTTTCCAATAGGCGCCGCAGCAAGTGAGGCATCGAGACAGTATATCTCTATTCTCGGATTCTTCCCATCGGTCTCATCAACCACGAGTTTCACAAAATCTCCATCACCGATATCAAGCCATGACAGGAGAAAAACTCCAAGTTTATGTATGTAAGACCTTGGTAATTTCCCTTCTCTCTGTTTTATATCCTTTATCTCCTCACCATATATTATAAGTTGTTCCCCAATGGCTCTCAAATCCTTCTCCCTTATACCGAATCTCTCGCAGAGGATAGAGGCGAAATAATCATCCGGAAGTAGAGCGTCATGGTTGTTTCCCTTCAGAAATTCTCCCCTGATCTGGTCTATAACATCCCTGACAACGAGAAGGAACTCTGACAGTTTCAGATTTTTAAAGATAAATGGGTCTCCATACCTCTCACTCTCGCTGAGGCATTGATTTGTAGCATATACACTCAGATATGTGGAAAGTAAACTTCTCAGATATTCTGGCAGATTATGGG
>JAGGWT010000143.1 GCA_021163455.1 Thermoplasmata archaeon
AGCAAAGTTATATCATTTCTATCCATTTTTTTGACAACCATTTTTTCTTTGCTTCCAAACAATGCTTTCACAAGCAGATAAAACAAAGCTTCTGGAGATTTTATTTCCCCAACTTTCGCTATCTCTCTCAATGATTCTGCTAGTCCTAGGGCAGGGAATGGATAAACATATTCTTTCAACAATCTGCTTACATCTAAATCTCCTTTGGCGTCATATACACCTTTGCGCCTTGTTACAATATTGAGAGCAGCAGCCATCGCCCCAACCAAAATATCTCTTCCAACATATCCCTGCTTGATCAATTCCTTTGCTCTGTTCTTTGCTGCCTCTATTATTTCCTTTCGCAAATCAACAATATTCCTTTCTCTTTCCTGTTCTTCAACACGCCATACTACAACAATAGAGGTATCCAGAGCGAGTTTTCCTCTCGCAGTAACACGCTGTGCTGATTCCGTAGCGAGAGGAAACGCATTTGTTATCGTTGCCTTCGCTCCTTTCCATCCCGCCTCGAGTAAACTCGCCCATGCTTCTGGCGAGGTATGAGCATAATATGTAACAAGCAATCCATCTTCCTTCAGATGCTCTCTCATTGCAATAAAGGATTGTGTAATCAAGTTCTGGAAATGTTCCTGTGCTTTCTTGTAATGGTCTCCACTACCCAAAAACCTACCTGCTTGTGTTGATACCTCTCTTTTTGCAAATTCCTGCCACTGCGTCTTTATCTCCACACATTTGTTCCCAATCTTCTTGAAGAAAGCATCAACATGAAACCTTGGCACTAATTTTCCATCTTCAACATCACTCAAAGCCCTCTTAAGCCACACATAATAAAAGTCCGATAACTCTGTATATGCCACATCATCAGCATACGGTGGGTCTGTAACAATAATGTCGAATTTATCGTTTATTTTAGAAAGAGTTGTGGCATCGTCAATAAAAAATTCAGGTTGATCGTGAAATTCATTCTCTTCAAAATTTGAAAGATTTGTTTTTAAATAAGGTGGCAAATAATCGACCAATGAATGCACCGATTTTATAATCACCTCTAAATCTCTTAACCAAGAACTTGATAATTTACCCAATGGTGTTACATCACACCAATTCCATATCATAGCAATCCCTCTAAAAGTCATTGAATTTGCTGGGGTAGGGATAAACCCTACTGCACTTCTCCATGGGGAAACAAGCGAATTTCTTGTAGAATATTTTGTTAGCAAACAGGATAAATATGTCACCACTCCTTCCGCATAATTCCTTGCTTCTTCCTCGCTCCATCCCTCTTCTATCTTTTCCTCCTCAACCCTCTTCCCAACTTCTCTTATCAACTTAACCAACTTTACAAGAGTGAAAAGTTGACGGGGATTGAAAAGTTTATACCACTGAATTATTCCAAAAGCATAGGGAACAAATCTTAAACCACCGCCTATGCTTCCATATGGAGGAATTGGTTCATAAGGTATATCTACATCTCCTTCCTTTTTCAACTCCTTTACCTTTTCTTTCGCCTTCTCCAACTTCTCATTATCTCTTTCATCACATGGTTCAAAAACCAGATCTCCATTCTCAACCTTAACTTTCACAAGCAATCTCTGTCTTGCATAACTCTCATCACCTTCATGGTATTTCTTCAATGCCCACTTCACATACCACTCCAGTTCATTTCTATCATCTTTTGCAACATCCTTTTTGTCAGTATAATGATTTCCATCAGCATCAACAAATCTTATTATGCTGCCACAATTCAAACATATCGCCTGCTCCCTCCTTGAATTGAGGTTGGAAGATGGGACTTTGTATGTTGTTCCATTTACAATAATTTCTCCTTTGGTTGTATCAACCTTTGCATTTGAAATAGCATCTTTTAACCTTCCTTTCACATTCTTTGCCACATCTTTATTCACATCCACAACCTTTATTTCTATCCCATCTCCACTTTTCTCATAGTCCATATATGCCAATCTTTTGTATTTCCCACTGTTATCTTTAACCCTTGCGAGCCACCAGTTTCCAACTAAAGGAGTCCACTTCCCACAATGAGGACATTTCACCTCCCATGTGCCAATATAGACCGCAACATCCTCATCATACAACTCTTTTATATCCTCGTCTTCTTTTAGCCTCTCAGTAATCCATTCTCCCCATTTTTTAACATCTTCCACCAACTTATTTCCATATTTCAACGGATATTCCAAGACAGCTTTCAGAAAAATGTATGCAGTGGGTAACAACTCGCTTGCTGTAACATCTAAACCCAACCTTAATCCTTCCAAAGGTATAGAACCAAATCCTGCAAATGGATCAAGCATTTTCTTTCCTTCAAAATATTTCCTCCATTTCTCTGGAATGCTTGGATTATGTCTATGAGGGGTTTTCTCATTTAATCTAACCATTCTTTTGAATTCCTCAACACCAACATCTTCTGGAAGCAGAGAAGCAGCAATTACTGCTCTTGCTCCAATCAATGGCTTCCTCGTCCACCAGAAAACCATCTCCCAGAATGGTGGTCTCCCCCCTCCCTGTTTCTCCCCACCGGATTTGTCGTTAACCAAATCAATGGGAAATTTTGTTGTTTCGATGAATCTTTTTTGCATTTATTCATCCTCCAGTTTTACCTTTGCCCAAATAATCCCTCCTCCTTCTACTGCTCTCGGTTCCTTCCATTCCTTTGCCTTGTCTAAAACCCATATGTAAACCATGCCAGTTCTTGTTTTCTCTGGAATCAGATGTTTTGGATAGTAATCCCAATAATCCTCTCCTGCAAGTTCGATCAATTTTTCCTTTACTTTATTTGGTTTAACCTCAATGCAATCCTTTATTTCAACGCTTCCTATTGCACCCACTCTATCTTTCAATTCCTCGATCTCTTCATCTTTTGCCTTTTCCAGCCAGACAGCATCTATCCCCTGGGTTGCTATGACAGCAACCTTGCCCCTTACTTTTGTAGGAATTGAACGAACTAAGAAATTTAATTTCCCTCTCACAACATCAGTTGCCCACGGTTGGAAAAGCTTAAAACCTCTGGTTATCTCTCCCATAATCTCACCTGCTAAACGAATATCGAATCATCTTTTTAAATGATTTCTGCTTCGTTGAAACCTACAAATCCTCAATACCGAGTCCCAGGTCTATTCCATCTTTCTGAAGCATTGCACTCATGCAGTTTATACAGATATCTCCAACCATCTCTTCTGGAGGATATTCCTGTCCACAGATTTTGCATTTTGGCATGTTGATTCATACTATTCAATCCGTGATACTTTAAACTTCTGCCTTTTATTGAAATTTTTTGACTCATGTAGAAAAAGCATACAGTCGCAGACTGGATTTAAGTTGTCTCAAGAATGGGCCCGCCCGGATTTGAACCGGAGTCCATGGCTCCCAAAGCCACGAGGATAAGCCAAGCTACCCCACGGGCCCTCAGAAAGATAGATGGAGCAAGAATTTAAAAATCTTTAGGAAATGCCACAAAGCATGGATGTTTTAAAGTTGATGCTGAAAATCTTCACCATCCTGCTGCTATCGCTTTTCATACTCTCTGTGTACGTAAATCCACTCATCAACTACCTGTATCATCACGAAAACATCTACACTGAAATAACAGAAAGGGGCATGATACTGAACACTCTCCTTATGCTCATCTTCCTTATCCTCATACCTGTACTCTGGCTGTACTCATTCAACAACCTCACACCAAGAGAAATAGTACACCACCTGAAGCTTAGAAAACAGAACCTGGGAATATCAATATCCCTCGCTCTGCTTGCTTTCTCATTAATGATGGTCGTTCTCCTGATAGCCGGGATGCTGATAAAATACTACACCGGCAGAGTCGAAAACGATGTAGCCCGGAGCATAGCAGCAAAACTCTCGATTCCAGCCATAATATTCATAGGCATTGTCCAATCATCAGGAGAAGAAATCTTCTTCAGGGGTTTCCTTATCGAAAAACTTTCTTTAAAAAACAACAAGCATGCTGGTGTTCTCCTGTCATCCCTGCTGTTCGGCCTGGCGCATCTCTCCTATGGAACACCCTATCAGATAATCCTGCCCTTCATCATAGGCTGTATACTTGGATACACTCTTCTGAAAAGCCAGAATTTAATATCTGTAATAATTCCCCATGCAATGTACAACACGCTCGCTCTGCTTCTCATGCATTACTACTTCTCGATAATTCTTTAAGTGAATTTGGCATACCGTATGGAGGTGATTCCAATGGAGAAAGAGAGGACGTTCGTGATGATAAAGCCCGATGCTGTGCAGAGAGGTTTGGTAGGAGAAATCATATCAAGATTCGAGAAAAAGGGCATAAAGATAGTGGCCATGAAGATGCTGAAGGTAGACAGAGAACTCGCAGAGAAGCACTACGCGGTGCATAAAGGCAAACCATTTTTTGAACCAACTGTCAAATACATAACATCCTCGCCGGTTATAGCAATGGTTCTCGAAGGTTACAACGTAATAGAGATGGTCAGAAGCATGGTTGGTAAGACCAACCCGCAGGAGGCGGCGGCAGGAACGATAAGAGGGGACTATGGACAACACATAGGCAGAAACATAATCCATGCATCCGACGGTAAAGAAACCGCGGAGTATGAAATCAACCTGTGGTTCAAACAAGAGGAGATATGCGACTACAAGAGGATAGATGAGGTCTGGCTAACTGAATAGACCTCCTTCTTTTATCCTTTATTCGTTTGACTCTTGTTTCCATCTTGATCAGTACCTCAGGAGATAATAAAGAGCAAGAAATGTCAGTGAAAGTATCACCATGATGATCCATGCAAGATACGCTATCCTGAATCTCAACACCCACTTTGCTCTCTCTTCCGGGTCTTCAAGGAAATCTTCAGGAAACATTTCTCCTCTCCAGTATAGCCTTTATCCTTTTTCTTCTGAAGAAATCCTCCCTTTCTCTTTCCTCAAGTAGCATTTCTATTCTCTTCCTGGTTGCCTGTAATCTTGGAATCAGCACATTCTCAAGAACATTTACCCTTCTTTTTGTTTTCTCTATCTCGAGAGCCAGAGCCTTAACTGTTCCATCTATCTCTGCCAGGTCGATCAGTTTTTCCAATGCTTTCTCAAAGAGTTTTTTCGCTTCATCGAGCCTCAAACATGTATCCGAAAAACCATATAGAGGTCTCGATTTCAGATTTAGTTTATCTCTGTTCAACCTGGGAACCTTCACTCCCATGACATTCTCTCTGTGAAACTCTATCTCCCCAATCTTTTCCACAAGTTTGGAAGATATTTTTACTCTATTGGTACCCATTATCATTTCAGCATCTATCAGAGCCTCGATTGCTCTTCCCAGTATCTCTCTAGCCTCCTCCTTTATCTTGTCTCTCTCCTTTATGGATCTGAAAAATCTTTCTACAAGGGCATCTCTTTTATCCTCCAGCAACTTATGCCCTTTTTCCGCAAGCTCCAGTCTCTTCCTTATTCTGAGTAATTCCATCCTGGTTGGTTTTACTCCCGCAATCACCTCTCCGCTCATCTTTTCTCTACCTTAGGATAGTACTTCTCGATATATTTCGGATCTATCTTCTTAAGTTCGGCTCTCGGAATTATCGAGAGCAAATTCCAGCCTATGGTCAATGTCTCTTCTATGGATCTGTCCTCATCTTTACCCTGAGATACAAACCTGCTCTCAAATTCATCTGCAAATTTGAGATACGCTCTATCTCTATCTGTTAGAGCCTCTTCTCCAACTATGGCAACCAGATCTCTAAGATCACATCCCTCGGCGTATGCCGCATACAGCTGGTCGGAGACCTGAGCATGGTCCTCTCTCGTCCTTCCCTCTCCTATACCCCTCGCCATCAATCTTGATAGAGAAGGAAGCACAGCTATTGGAGGGTATATACCCTTATTGTGAAGTTCCCTGGATAAAACTATCTGTCCTTCGGTGATATATCCTGTCAGATCCGGAATTGGATGAGTTATATCATCGTCTGGCATGGTAAGTATAGGTATCTGGGTTATCGAACCCTTTTTACCCTTAATTCTTCCCGCTCTCTCATAAATCGTTGCCAAGTCTGTATACATGTAACCCGGATATCCTCTTCTACCTGGAACCTCTTCTCTAGCTGCCGATATCTCTCTGAGAGCCTCCGCATAATTTGTCATATCTGTTAGAATAACAAGAACATGCATATCTAGATCAAAAGCCAGATATTCGGCACAGGTTAGAGCCATCCTTGGCAGAATTATTCTCTCAATTGTTGGCTCATCAGCCAGGTTGAGAAATATCACCGTTCTCTCTATTGCTCCCGTCTCTCTGAAGTCCTTTATGAAGAAATTTGCTTCTTCTTCAGTTATACCCATGGCACAGAACACAACAGCAAACTCCTCGCCCTCTCCCTTAACCTTGGCCTGTCTCGCTATCTGGGCTGCGAGTTCGTTGTGCGGCAGACCAGATCCCGAGAATATAGGTAATTTCTGACCCCTGACGAGAGTGTTCATTCCATCTATAGCAGAGATTCCCGTTTCTATGAACTCTCTTGGATACTCTCTCGCTGTTGGATTTATCGGAAGACCATTTATATCCATTATTTTCTCTGGAATTATATCTGGCAGACCGTCTCTTGGTCTTCCCATCCCATCAAAGATTCTGCCGAGCATGTCCCTGGATAACCCTATCTTCATTGTCTCTCCTGTAAATCTAACGGATGTCAATTTGGTATCAAGACCCTTTGTACCTTCAAACACCTGAACCACTGCCTTATCTTCCTGGGCTTCCAGAACCTGCCCTGTCCTCTCCTCACCAGTAGATGTTCTGATTTTTACGACCTCTCCATACGCTATCCCTCTCACACCCTCGACTATCAGAAGCGGACCGGTCACTTCTGTAACCGTGGAATATTCCTTTGCTTTACTCACCATATATTTAACCCCCCATCAGGGTCTCAAATTCTTTATTGATCTCCTTCTCTATCTTCTTGAATTCCTTCTCAAACTTTTCGTTTTCAACTATTTTCATCCTGGCAATAAGTTCTCTGCTTTTCATCTTCAGCACATCATCTATATGAATACCTTTTTCTATGGCACGCATCATCTTATCAACAAAGTCCAGTATTATCCTCAGCATCTCGTACTGCTTCTTTTCTGGACAGTAAGTATCCACCTCATGGAAGGCACTCTGCTGCAGAAAGTCCTCTCTTATCATCCTCGCTCCTTCGAGTATTGCTCTCTCTCGCTGCGGAAGGGCATCTGGACCCACCAGCTTGACTATCTCCTGTAATTCAGCTTCCTTTTGTAACAGGGTCATCGCTTTTGTCCTCAAATCAGCCCATCCTTTCCCTATCTGCTCCCAGTGCTCTCTTACGCTATCTACATATAAAGAATACGATCTCAACCAGTTAATCGCAGGGAAGTGCCTCCTGTCTGCCAGGTCTGAATCCAGAGCCCAGAATACCTTGACTATCCTGAATGTATTCTGCGCAACAGGCTCAGAAAAGTCGCCGCCAGGCGGAGATACTGCACCTACAACAGATACAGAACCTTCTCTTTCTCCTGAACCAAGGGTTATAACTCTACCGGCTCTCTCATAGAATTCAGCAAGTCTCGAAGCGAGATACGCTGGATATCCCTCCTCTCCAGGCATCTCCTCCAATCTTCCAGATATCTCTCTCATTGCCTCAGCCCATCTCGATGTTGAATCAGCCATCAGAGCGACATCATACCCCATATCTCTGTAATACTCTGCTAATGTTATACCGGTATAAACACTCGCATCTCTAGCGGCGACGGGCATATTTGAGGTATTTGCTATAAGTATCGTTCTGTTCATCAGAGGTTCTCCACTCTTCGGGTCTTTAAGTTCTGGGAATTCTCTCAGAACATCTGTCATCTCGTTCCCTCTCTCCCCACATCCTATATATACTATGATATCTGCATCACTCCATTTTGCAAGCTGATGAAGCATCACCGTTTTTCCTGTTCCGAATCCTCCAGGTATGGCAGCAGTTCCACCCTTTGCTATGGGGAAAAATGTGTCAACCACCCTCTGTCCAGTTATAAGAGGAGCTGTTGGGTCGAGTTTTTTCCTGTAGGGTCTACCTTTTCTAACCGGCCATCTGTGCATGAGTTTTATCTCTTTCTGGCCTTCTTTCGTCTCAACCTTTGCTATGATGTCCTCAACGACATATTTCCCCTCATCAACAATATCCTTGATCTTTCCTTCTATACCGGGAGGTATCATTATCCTGTGAGTCACCAAGCTTGTTTCTCTGACCTCTCCAATCACATCCCCAGATGTTACCTTATCACCTTTCTTCACCAGCGGTTTGAAATCCCATTTCTTTTTTCTATCAAGAGCCGGTACATCAACGCCTCTCGTTATAAAATCCCCAACAGATTCCTTTATTTGAACCAGTGGTCTCTGAATACCATCAAATATGCTTGTTATGAGGCCAGGACCAAGTTCGGCGGATAGAGGATTCCCCGTCGATACAACCTTTTCTCCGGGTTTCAATCCTGTTGTTTCCTCATATACCTGGATGGTCGCCATATCCTGATTCAATCTTATTATTTCTCCTATGAGATTTTCATCTCCTACTCTAACGACATCATACATCTTCGCTCCTTTCATACCTCTGGCCTCAACGACCGGTCCGGATACTCTAATAATCTTTCCTTCTATCATCTACAGAGCCCTCCTATCCACCGAAACTCCAACAGCCCTTTTTATCAGAGCAGATATGTTGTCTATATATCCCTCCACCCTTTCCTTACCCGGAATCTCAACAATTATCGGAAATTCCTTTCCCTGCAGGAAGAACTCTTTGAGTTCCCTGTTTATGGATTTTGCAATATTTTCTGTTATGAACATGATACCCACATCATCTCTGCTTATGATATCGTGAAATATTTCTCTTTCATCCCCTTCCGGAACGTAAACTTCATGCACTCCTGCGAGCTCCAGACCCATGGCAGTGGTCTCATCACATATCGCAACTATCTTCATATCAGCCACCTGTCACAAGCAAAGGCTTTATCCTATCTTTCGACAAGTGCTCATACACACCCTTAGATATAACTTTAAGGTTTCTGATTTCATAATACCTGAACACGATAAACTTGAGGAGGGGACCAAAGAATGGAAAATTCTTATTGGAGAGGTCTTTTACTGTTCCGAGCAATACTTTATCCAGAGATATCTCTATCAATTCCATATTTCCGTATTTTTTACTATCCTCATATCCCTGTCTCAGAGGTTCATAGTATGTGGTTCCCTGCAATCTGGATATCATATCTTCGACATCCTTTGATGTGCACATCTCATCAAATTTCCACCTTGGAATCTCCCTGCCTTCGCCCAAAAAAAGTTTTTTGCATTTCTCCACATCCAGATTATTAATTTTTGCCATTAAAACGTTTCTAATGTTAATAATATCTGTCAATATTTCCACGAATTCCTTTTTTGTACTTTCGGCTACTTTGGGCACTTTTGATTCATGCATCCTCTTCAATACATATCTGTCTATTTGCACATCAATTTCAAGAGGGTCACCGGATACAGAAGTATCCGCTAATATCTCTTTTTCCACCAGAAATTCTAGAATCTCTTTTTTCTCGAGTTTTTTCATCTGATCTATCCATCTTGCAAAGGTTTTTGAAAAGGGACGTATATCAATATCGACACCTATGATTTTAGATTTTACAAAACTTTTCAAACTCTGGCTATCTAAAAATTCAGTGAATCTATCGTAGAATTCTTCCAGACCTTTGGGGCTCTCCTTTTTTAAGGATTCGACAGATTGAATCATGTACTCATCCAGTGAGGTGTGGATCTCCTCTATCCTTTCACCCTCGATAAAGAAGTCTTTGTAAGAGTTTACCGCATTTTTAAAGGATGTAATGTTTCGACTCTCCAGCAACTGGTTCAAAACCTTCTCAGATAAGAAAGGATTTCCTACAGCTTCTGCTTTTGCTGTGGGATATGCAAATTTAACATAAGGTAGAGACCTTTGTACCATGACCGCCACAGCTATCGCCGAAAATACAATCGCCAGATACACTATGATGTCCATCTCCTTATCCTCCAAACAGCACGTTACCTATCTTTGCCCTGAGTGTGTTTTTCTCTCTCTCCAT
Organism: Thermoplasmata archaeon; assembly: GCA_021163455.1. Lineage (GTDB taxonomy): Archaea > Thermoplasmatota > E2 > DHVEG-1 > B18-G2 > B18-G2. The sequence continues at coordinate 10,099 of JAGGWT010000143.1, forward strand.
AATACTTTCGATCCTGTAATCGACAATAACATCTCCATCTTTTGATTGAGCTATGAATCCAGCGAGTGTCTTCTCTTTCCCTTTCTTTACTTCCAGACCGAGCTTTTCTGCCACTTCTCTATCCTCATCTCTGAAAGCTATTATGACAACATCATTCCCGATTTCGGCCATCGCTGATTTCATCCATTTTTCCACAATCTTTTTGTAACTTTGACCATCGATTTTTTTGAATCTCTCCAGCACCTCATTGAAACATTCCTTTATTATACTCTCCTTCAGCTGAATAATTTTCTTTCTTGCCTCCTGTTTTATCTTTGCTATCTCTGCCTTTTTCCAGTTCTCAATGGATACTTTTGCTTTTTTAATCTCCCTCTCTTTCTCCTTTTCAAGCACTCTCTGTGCCTCTCTCAACCTTTTTTCCTTCTCTACCTTAGCCTCACCGATAATTGTATCTATCTCTCTGTCTGTTTCTTCCTTAATTCTGGAAAGTATATCCTCCAGGGCCATATCCCATCTATCCCAGGATCTTCAGTCCAAGTATCATTATGAGCAAGCCTACCAGAAAGCCAAATATCGCTATTGTCTCTGGCATTACGGCGAGCATGATGGCTCTCCCTGCAACACTTGGGTTTCTACCTGTAGATGTTATTCCAGCGCCTGCTATCATACCCTGATTTATGGCAGATAACCCTGTCAACCCTACCATCAGACCCACAAATACCGCTGACTGACCTATTGTTGGATTCAGGAGATCCATAGATGCTTTTCCTCCAAGCAAACCTGCTCCCATTAACAAAAGCACCGATGTTATAAACGCATAGATGGTCTGAGTCATTGGCAGCATTTCTAGAATGAGGGCTCTACTGAACAACTCTGGCTTCTCTGCAGTAACCGCAGCCGCAGGTATGCCTCCCATCGATATACCTACTGCTGATCCTATTCCCGCTATAGCCATAGCTAAGGCACATGCCAGAACAACCAGAGATTGTGTTTTTTTCTCCTGGAGTTCGCTGTCTTCCTGTGCCAGAGCGTTGCCTGTCAAGAGCACTATTCCCATCACCAGCACCAATCCAATCAACACATATCTCCTCATGCCCATCTCACCTCATACCAGTTCAGTATATTTCCTTTTCGCTTTAAGTGGGGCAAATTTCTTGCCTCCGCCTTCATAAAACCTGTTGAAAAACTCAACATACTGTAACCTTAAACTGTGAACAGCAGCACCAAGGGAATTCAGACCCATAGTAGCCAAATGCGCTATGAGCAGTATAAGTATAGAAACAACAACGTGTATCATCTCACCAAACAACTGCGCAACTATGTTGAATGCCAGCGCCATCCCGGCGGTAGCGAGCCCCAAGGCGAGTAACCTTGCATAAGATAACCAGTCCCCAACAAAACCCATCAGATCCAGAAATGCCATCCCCTTCGCTTCTGCAGCCAGAAGGGCTATCCCAATTAGGACGCCTACGTAGGACAGAGTTCTAAAGGCTGGAGATAATTCCCATATCTTGAGTAGGCTCTCTCCAATGAGAGCTCCACCAAATATCTGAAGAATGATAAAAGAAACTTTTCCACAGAGGAGGTTTTTTATCTTTTTATTCTTGAAATCCTGATAGATACCAAGTGCAAATCCAAGATTGAGATGAATGAGACCCAGAATAAGAGCGATCTGCAAGAATAATAATGGGTTTCTCAGTCCATCCACTGGTATTTCCGCTCCTGCAATATTTATTTTTGGAAGTTGAGTGTGGAAGAATCTGGGAAGAAGATCTCCGAAGAAGCTGTTGGAGGCATATCCGAATATGATTGTCCAGAAACCCAGCAATGCACCGATAACAGACCATTCTCTTATAAGTTTTGATCTCTTACCAAACTTCAGGTTCGCGAATACAGAACCCAGAAATAGAATTAAACCATAGCCGGCGTCGCCCAGCATGAAGCCGAACATGATAGGAAACCATATGGTGAGAAAGAGAAGCGGGTTAATTTCTCTGTACTTTGGCAGACCGTACAGGGTTAAAAGGGGTTTAAACGGTTTGGTTATCTTCCCTGCTTTTATGTAAGTAGGCGGCTCTTCAGAAACGTCCGGATTATCATGTACCAGATGTGCAAATTTACCATCTGTGGTCCTCCTGACCGTTGCCAAGAGCTCATCAACCTTTTCCTTCAGAACCCAGCCCTCAACAAGATATACCTGCTCGGTTTTACCGAAACTTTTTCTTGCCTGAAGTTTGAGTTTCTCTATGGATAACTCCTCCAGGGCTGCCAGTATCTCTATAAGCTTGCTGTCAGCTATCTGTTTTAACTGTTTCTTCAGTTTATTTATGTCTCTGAGAATTTTATTGTTCTCCTTTTTCAGCTTATCTATGATTTGGGAGGGCGTACCCGACAAATCAGGTATTTCTATCTCTTCCACATACCTCTGCCATATCCTCTCAGCATCATCAGCCACGCTTCTATGAAATACGCCAACAACCACCCATTTCTTCTCTTTTCTGCCGAGCGGTCTGCAATCAAAGATTCCGCCTATACTCTCTACCTTTTCCTTAATAATCTCCACATCTTTGCATATACCTGCCTTAAGGATTATGTGCTCGCTTCCCCTAACATATCCAAGATCTACATTAAGAAAGCGGATGTTGGAAAGTTTTGAAATAAGCGCATCATTTGCTTTGAATCTCTCATCGAGTGATTTTATATCTGCATCCATGCTGAGTACCTGCTCCTCCACCTCCCGGAGTTTTTTTTCTACAGATTCCACAAGTTCTTCTAAGTTTTTTCTTCTGACTCTGATTTTTTCTATCCTCGGTGGATTGAGTATGGCTTTGATTCCCGATACCCTCCTAGCATAGGGTTTCAGTATAGAGACGATTCTCTTGAGCCTGTTTTCATATGGTGTCAGCATTGATATGCTAGCATCTACTTGGGTATCTCTGGAAACATCCTCGACACCGACGCTGGTAATATGAATTATACCCTTTTCAGAAAGATCATCTATGAGTTTGTCTACATCAGATTGATGGACGAATAGACAAACTTTTGCCATCTTTTCAGGGAACAATTTCATTCTGCTCCCTCTATCTCCTTCAGCATCAATTCGATGGCTTTATCCATATTTTTTCTTGCTTTCTCCTCCAGATTCTTCAACAGCTTTTCATTCTCCTTCAGGATTCTCTCTCTTTCCTTCTCAAGTTCCTTTTCCGCATCCTTTCTGAATCTTTCAATCTCCGCCTCAATGTCTTTTTTAATCTTCATTCTTATCTTCTTGATATCTTCATCAACGCTCTTTCTGATTTTTTCTGCTTCCTCCCTTGCCTTTTCTATTCTCAATTTGGCTTCTTCCTCTGCCTTCTTAATTCTTTTAATGTAAGCAGACAGTTGATGCATCCGTTTCCCGTATAGAGAAATGTGTTATATAGTTTTGGTGCATTCGGTCTAATGATGAAGGCTGTACTGGTAATTGCAGATGGGTTAGGAGGGAGAATAACAGATTACAACGGGAAGACGTGCCTGGAGGCGGCGGATACCCCAAATCTGGATTATCTGGCAAAGATAGGGATAAATGGATTGCTCGATCCCATAGAGCACGGCGTGAGACCGGGAAGCGATACCGCCCATCTATCCATCTTCGGCTATGACCCTAAAGAGGTGTATACAGGAAGAGGAGTTTTTGAAGCGCTTGGTATAGGAATGGATGTTCAGGATGGAGATATCTGTTTCAGGGCAAATCTGGCAACCGTGGATGATGAACTCAGAGTTATTGATAGGAGAGCGGGGAGGATTAATGAAGGATTGGATGAGATTGAAAAAGCCATAAACAGCGTGGAGGTATATGATGCCGAGATAATATACAAATCGAGTGTAGAGCACAGAGGGGCTCTGATAATCAGAGGAGAAGGGCTTTCTTACAGAATAACCGACACCGACCCGCACAAAACCGGTAAGAAGGTTCTTCGGGCAAAAGCCATTGAGAGAGCAGTTTCAGCAGAAAAGACAGCTGCTATAGTAAATGAGTTCACAAAAAAGGTTCATGATGTGCTGAAAGATCTTGAGATAAACAGAAAAAGAATGAAAGAAGGAAAGGCGCCTGCAAACATAGTGTTACTTAGAGGAGCATCGATAAAGCCAGACATCAAACCTCTCAAAGAAATTTATGGTATCGAAGGCTCCGCAATAGCTGGTGGAGCATTATACCTGGGAATAGCAAGAGCCATTGGTCTGAAAACAATAAAACCAGAGGGCGCAACAGGGCGCAAGGATTCTAATCTTCTCAGCAAGGTGAAAACAGCGCTTGATGAACTTGAGAGCAGAGATTTTGTTTTCATACATTTCAAGGGTGCAGACTCATGTGCCCATGACCATGATGCGGATGCAAAGATAGAATTTATAGAAAAGATAGACAACGCTATAGGATATCTCCTCGACAATATAGATCTGGAGGATGCTCATATAGCATTTACGGGAGACCATTCAACACCAATAGAGTATGGCGACCATACTGCAGACCCTGTTCCTCTGGTCATAGCAGGAAGGAATGTGATTCCGGATGATGTTGAAAGATTCAACGAAAGAGATGCCATGAAGGGAGGTCTTCACAGAATCAGTGGGAGAGTTCTCCCTGTTCTGTTTGGGTACTGCAACTTTCTTGATAAGTTCGGTGCGTAGATGTGTGTAGATGCTTAGATGCCGTATCCTCCTACTTTGAGAGATGGGTCACCGAGCAGAATGAACTCCTCCAGCGTAAAATAATCCTTGCCGGCATTTTCTATATATGCTATCTGTGCCTCCACAAACATCTCTCCAAGGATGCTTGTATTGTGATAAGCGCTGAAGAAATCCAGAGCGAGTCGGCTTGCGCCGGCGTGTACTCCGGAGGAATCAACGAATGTGAACGCTACCCTTGTGGCACCGATTGTTGCTACAGCGCCCCCCAATGGTTTCTTAACGAGATACCATGCAAAACATGGGAATTTCATGTTGAATGGGATTGGTATGCCATCATCTCTCAAATCCGAAGAGTTGAAATCAAGTTTTGCCGTAAGACAGGCATCGAAGAATATAACAGGAAGCCTGTAACCATTGAAAAGCATCGTAGCATATGGAGTAACATAGGTTCCTATCCATTCCTCGCTTCCTACTGGATGAGTTGAAATGCCGTATTCAAATCCATGCCCTGAGTAATGGACGAAACCATATCCTTTACTCAGTTCGATGTGGATGTTGAGCGGTTTCAGATTGCCAAGAGTCGCCCACAGTTTCGTGGTGGAGAAGTCGGAAAGAATTTCTGCGGTCTTTTCTGTCACAAACTCTCCTTCTATTACACCCCATCCTGGGAAGGTGTCGCCACCTATCACGAGTAAACGTTTGAACCAGTTACCAGTTCTGCTCTCATACTGTATAATTTTGTTCACCACAACGTTTACCTCCAGCACATTCTTGCATGCCAGTCTCCCCAGATAGACATCTGGATAAAGGTCTATCTCGTCATCTTCCCCCTCAACACCGTAGAACATCTCACCATATTTCCCGTTACCATTTGAATCCCAGCTGCAGAATTTGCCATCTGCATCATATATGTCAGAGTAGTACAGGTCGGTCAGAAGAGTGAGGTTGTGATACTGATTTTCCCATTTTCTGATAAAATGGGTTTTTCTTATGGGAAGTTTATCTATGCTGCCAACAAGAAGTACATATCTTATGCCATTGTTTTCAACCTCATTCTTTATCGCTTTCTTTATCTTCTCAGCCTCATCATATCCGCTGTATTTTGAGTAGATTTCCTCCAGAGATACTATCTCTGTTTTTATACCGCGAGAATCCTTGTACTTTGCAAGCCTCTCGAGGGCTGGAACAAAATTTGATGGTGCTATTATCATAAGGTCATAATTACTGGTTTCTCTAAAAGTCTCCATCTTGCTCTCAGTATATGTAAGGGTGAGTTCGATTTCGTTGACAAACTCAAGGGTATCGTTGCTGTAAACATATCTAACCGGATAGAGTTCAACAGTTAAGATATTAACATGTTGGCCATCCTTTATTCCAGCACCTATACGGTAGCTGTACCAGTTTTCTGGATAGGTAGGCACATCATTGCTCTGTACATCCATTATGTCATCTGTTCCGAACCACCTTGCACCCCGAGATACCTCTATACCACCTTTTGGCAGAATCATGCTGTGAATCTCCGAAACACGACATGTGATGTTCTTTATTTTGCTCCCGAAAGGTATCAGAAAGGTCTTTCTGAAAACCGGCAGAATAGGTTTCCCTTCTTCATGTATCCAAGTTTCCAGATTATCTATCTCTACATGCAATTCGGAAGTATTAGGATTTTCGAGTATCTCAGGGTTTGAAAATGTGGCCTTGACATGTATAACTTTCGTAATTTCTCTGCCCATTCCTCCTGCCGGCGCCGGCATTCCTGCTACGGTGATTATGGTACTTACAAAGAACAGCATGAAGATTATCAGCGATTTTGATTTGAATTTCATCGGTTTATCCCCCTTTTAACAAATAAATTGATTACCTTTGTTGTATATTAATTTCACTATTTATTTTGCCTGCCGGGAATAAAAAATATTAATCTGGGTGCACTTTGGGATGAGCAAATACCTGATGGGACAAAAATTTTATTAGTGACACTTATATACAAATAGTAGTTAGGTGAAATAAATGAAGAAGGCAGTGGGATCATGTGCCTTGATTGTTCTGATTCTATCATTGAGCGTATTTCCAATCTATGCTGCAGATGAAATGAAAAGTATAGATAAACCGAAGGAGAAATTCTCCCACACGGTTCTTGCTGAATACGGTACTGTTACAACATGTCCAGCCTGCCCGGCTGCATCAGAGTTGCTGTACAGATTATACACATCCTCGGAGTATCAGTTTTATTACATCACCTTTGTCATAGACAAAAACACTGCCGCAAAAAGAAGAATGGTATGGGGTTACTTGGACCGATTTGTACCCACAACGTACTTCGATGGTGGATACATGGTATCCTTGGGTAGCAACGAAACGGAATACAGAAATGCAATAGAGAAATGCGGAGCCAGAGATGTTCATGATATAAACATGGAGATGACAGCAAGGTGGGAAAATGGAAAGATAATCATCAACCTCTATGTAGAAAATCTCGAGAAAAAACCCTACTTAGGCTGGCTGAAAGTGTATGTAACAGAAAAGGAATCGAGATGGCAGGACTACAATGGAAGCTCCTACCATTTTGCTCTGATAGATTTTGCATCAAACAAACCGATCTTCCTGTTTGGCAATAAAAACAAGAATATTTCCATTGAATGGACTCCAAACATGGAAGGGATAGAGAGCAACAATATCATGATAATAGCTGCGGTATCAAACATATTCCCCCACCTAAAGAAAAACCCATGGGACAGACCAAAACCCGTCACATTCCTTGCATTCTACGTTGATCAGGTCATTGCTGTGGAGCCGCAGTAAATCCAAGCGTGGTGTCACACTATATAAAAAGTAAGAAAGATCTTATGAAATGATCGATATATATATATATACTACGAATCTATTTATATC
>JAGGWT010000075.1 GCA_021163455.1 Thermoplasmata archaeon
ATCCAAATGATCCATTCTGTGGACTTGTCAATGATACCTTCAAAATCGAGAGCGATATAGTTCTTCTTACTGCGCTGTATCTGTGCTATGAAGATGTTATAAAGGATAATCTCACTATTTCTGATTATTCGCTCGAGTTTTTTGACAGAGGAAACGATGGAAAAAATGATTCTGTGAGAGTTCATTTCAATATCACCACTGCTATACCAACAGGAGCCAAAATCAAAGCAACTCTCTATAGAAAGATTCCTCTTATCGGTCTTGTACCGGTGGATAGTAATTCTACTGATTATCTGCTTGTAAAAGATGGAGGCGTGACATCTGGATATGTTACCGTCAGAACCATATCTGAGAGAATACCCGGTAATTTCACAATAAAAATAAAACTCTATGACGTCAATGGTACGCTTGTAGATGAGATACAAACAGAGAGTTTCTACCTCAACCTCCTCGATGTTCCGATAGCAGATTTTGTCAGTTCACCAGATGAACCGACAGATATTGATAACATGACATTCGATGCAAAAGATCTATCATACCCGTCTGCTGGAAATAATGCCTCTATAGTGAACTACACCTGGGATTTCGGTGATGGATGCTATGGATATGGATGCAATGTTACTCACAGATATGTGGATGATGGATACTATGATGTCACTCTCACGATTTATGATTCAAATGGAAAGAATGCAACCAAGACAAAGCGGATTTACGTTAGAAACATTATTCCATTACCATCGTTCAGCATAGAACCCTCTCAAATCATGATCGTTGGAAAACCTGTGCACTTTAATTCTACCGTATACGAGCCTGATGGATATATAGTCAATTATACATGGGACTTCGGTGATGGAGGTTATGCTTATACTCGGAATGCAACCCACATCTATACAAAGAGCGGTATCTATACGGTCAGACTTACGGTTAAAGATGATGACAATGCGACAGGTACAAAAGAAAAAACAATCTGGGTGTTCGATGGGTTTGTGGATGATGACTATCCAAAAGATGACTCAGCAAACAGAAGATGGAAGAGCATACGGAATGCGATAAATGATCTGGATGATGGAGCGATGATTTACGTTTACAATGGAACCTACAATGAAAGCATACTCATCAACAAAACGATCAAACTCTATGGAGAGGATAACAGAGGAGTGATTATCAGCAATGATAATGTGGTTATAGATGTTCTCAACAATGGTTCCTTGGAAATCCACAACTTCACAATCAGAGATGGGCTCACGGGAATAAGAATCGTGAATGTAGGGAAAAGATGTGTTATAGGGGATTGTATCTTCTATGACAAAGAGGGTGTGGTTCTGAGAAACTCTTCATATAACTCGATAGTTAACTGTTGCATGTACAACGGAAACACTGGTGTAACGATAGAAAACTCAGAGGGTAACTCCATAGATGGCTGCATAATAAACTGTATGGATAATGGAATTTACGTAAGCAATGCTCAGTGGAATGTCATCCATAACTGCAGTCTCAAACATAATGGTAATTCCATCTATCTCTATCGCTCCGACAATAATACCGTCTACGACTGTTACATTGAGATCAAAAATCTGGTTTCTGTAATAGTGCCCTCTTCAAATCTTGGTATAAAAATAGTGGAATCGAACAATAACCTTGTGACAATGTGTAACATCTCCAACGCAACAACCTACGCGATGTATCTCTCATCTTCCTCGGGAAATGAAATCAGCCTGTGCAATATTTACGGAAATCGGTATGGCATCTACATGGTAGCATCATCAGAGAATACCATCTCATCCTGTAATTTCGTGAACAATACCGGGCCAGGTGTTGTTATAGATCAGACATCGACAAATAACAGCATATTCTACAACAACTTTGTATGGAATGGTATCGGAAAAGAGGGTATTGTCCAGGCATACGATGCTGGAACTGGGAACAAATGGTATCTGGCAACATCCGAGACTCTTGTAACGAACTCCTTCTTTGGAGAAGGCAACTTCTGGTCTGATTACACAGGAAACGATACCAATGGTGATGGTATAGGAGATACACCTTACAGAATACCTGGTCCAGCTGGGAGTCAGGATCTCTACCCACTTGTAGAAGTGTGCAAGTGGGACAAGTGGTTTGGAATAAAATGGGGAAACAAGAAAGATCCATGGGTGAGGGCACCAGTACCTTATATACATATCTAAGAACATTCTTTCTCTTTATTCTTTTTATAGATTAAGCATTTGCCTCCAAGACTCCTTTTAGGTAAAAGGTCTAGGAGGAGAAGAATTGCTGGGCAGATCCCATGTAGATAGTTGGGGATGGAAAAAATCTATCACCATATAGAGAAAGAGCGCCTTCATAAAGAGAAGCAGAACATTTTGCGCGGAAAAGGGTATACAAATTTCAGAGATATATCGAGAGGCTGTTACTCTGCCAGATTGCCAGAAGTTGTTGTGATAGATGAAACTGGTCTTAAAGTTGAAGATATACATTTGTGGTTCTGGTTTATCATTGATCCTGAAAAGCAGAAAACTGTAGCCAGAGATCATCTGACACTATATGGACTGTCACTGTTCTTCTAAGAGAGGAGTAGACATAAAGAACGAATTTGAGAAATCTACTATTAGCATTGCGGGAGATATTCCGCAATGCTTAGGTTGACAGCACCGTAGAGATAGCCAAATTAATAAAAAACAAATCCTCTACCCTCTCTCATGCTGAGATTTCGAGATTACAGACCACCAAAAGAATTGAGACCTCTTTTTATCATACACTATTCTCCTCTCCTGCTCATCATTATGATAGGTCCTCTCACACCTGTCTGCAGATTCCGATATGGCATATCTTTCTGGGAAATTCCTCTCCCCATGCTGCCAACCGTGGTTGCAGGCCTTCTAATCTTCATCGGCGGCGCCGTATTTTTCATGAAATGGGAGATATTCTGGGAGAAAACATACAGGGGGCAACTGGTGACAGATGGCTTTTTCAGATATATAAGGCATCCACATTACTCGTCACTGCTGATAATAGGGGTGGGTCTTGCTCTATTCTTCTATTCTCTCATTGCTCTCATAATTTCTCTACTCGCTTTTCCAATCATTGCAATAAGCGTTATCGATGAGGAGAAGAAACTGATAGAGAGATATGGTGATGATTACATAGAGTATATGAGGAAGGTAAGATGGCGACTGATGCCAGGGATATTCTGATCGATGACCTGACAAAACTTAAAGCAGAACTCATATCATATGGTCGCATATACATTCCGAAACACATCCAGAAGTACATGTCCATAGAAAGACCAAAAAGCGGTCCACATTCGGGAGAAAAGGTTATTGGACTGGAATTCGGTGGAAAAAGAGTCAAACTCCCGATATCCGATAATCCGGAAAGATTTGTCCTTGAAGAGGATGAAAAAGGATTAATCATAAAAGAGCACAACAGGGTACGCGCTCATGTAAAACCTCTTGATCTCAGATATCACGCTCCCGGACAGCTGTTCATCTCCATCGAAAACAGATGTATCCATTCATGCCTCTTCTGTACCGCAGGTGATATTTCGATACCTGAAGAAAGATTGCTGGACTTTGTGAAGAAAGCCATAGACTCAGGTAACATAAAATCTGTTGCCATAACCTCTGGTGTTTATCCTTCGATAGAGGACCATATAAACAAAATCGAGAGGTTTGTAAGGATAATCAAAACCTCATATC
>JAGGWT010000032.1 GCA_021163455.1 Thermoplasmata archaeon
ACGATAGATTTTTCTTTTAGCAAATCTCTTAACAATTGCACCCCATTCCCCTTCATTGGATATCACCTCGAGCAAGAGGAATGGGGTGCAATTATTTTTATTCTTTCAGGCTAATGTTGACAGCACCCGATCTGCATCCTAAATCTTTTTGTTAATTATTTTCTCAAGTTTCCCGACCAAATCCCTAAATCAAAAATGGGCCCGGCCGGATTCGAACCGGCGACCACCTGGTTATGAGCCAGGCGCTCCACCAGGCTGAGCTACGGGCCCTTCAAAAGGGTATAGATTTCTCATACTTAAAACTTAAAGCCATGAATCGTTTCTTTGATTGATGACAGATGTGAGAAAGCTGGCAATCTACCCGTTCCTGACCGAATCCAAAGAATTTGTGAGAAAGATGAACATAACAATTGATGAAATACTCACAGATATTGTTTATGAAAAGGCAAGGCTGTTTGGTGTAGAGCGAGTGATGAATGCACTTGATAAAGGGGATGTTGGGGATAGAAAGCTGAGGAGCGAATCCGATTTTATTTCTGAAATTCTTTCTCACGCGGTTGCAAAAATGATAGCGGTTTGTGTGAAGGACAATTTCGTCATCAGAAGATACGCCCTTGGAGAGGCGGTACACGCATACCGCCATCTTGTGAACGAGGATATCGATTTCATACTGAGTGTATGCAAGGACTTGAAACTCAATGTGGAAAGGTACGATGGCGGTGTGAAGATACATTTCATCGATTATCTCGAATACGCGCCAACATCCTATCAAAAATGGAAACTCATAAACAGAACCCTAGATAGAGGTTTTGTCCATATAGAAAATAAGAATCTCAGGGACCTTATAAGAATAGTTCAGGAAGCCGTAATGAAGAAAATCATTCTGGACATCTCAGATAAGGTGTGCATAGATACTGTGGAGGATGTTTTTAGAAAAGAGATAGAGCGTATAAGAGAGTATCTCGCGAGAAGGAAAAAGAGACTTTCTTCTAGACCCGTCGGAAAGGTTAATCTGGCTGACATACCTCCATGCATGAAGGAGATACTGTCCATGATACAATCTGGAGAAAATGTCCCTCACATGGGCAGATTTGCAATCGTTGCATTCTTTCACGCACTTGGAATAAGCAGGGAAGAGATATTCAAATTATTCAGCGCCGCCCCAGATTTCGATGAAGAGAGAACAAGATACCAGATAGACCATATAACGGGTCGGATATCCTCCACAGAATACTCTCCGCCCGGATGTGATAAAATGAGAACTTATGGATTGTGCCCGACGGAGAAGATGGATGATATATGCAGATCTGTTAAGCATCCCATTTCGTATTACTGGAAGAAGGTGAAAAAATGAAAAAATTCCTTGTATTTGAAGGTATTGACGGCTCTGGAAAAACCACGATATCGAAAAAGTTATACGAGGAGCTTCGGAGAAGAGGGATTGAGTGTGTACTTACAAGAGAGCCATTTGATGAGAACATCAGAACATGCATAGATTCATTTCTCAAGAGAGAGGCAGACCCGCTATCAGTGGCGTTTCTGTTCATGGCTGACAGGATAGAACACTCCAGAATCATTCAGGAGTGGCTTGACATGGGCAAGGTTGTTATATCTGACAGGTATGAGGATTCAACATACGCCTACCAGGGAGCAGAACTTGAGGGAAGAATTGATGCTCCTATAGAATTTCTGAAAAGAGTAGTACACTCGCATATAATTCACCCCGATAGGGTATACATCATCGATATAGACCCCGAAACCGGTCTGAAAAGATCTGACAAGGAAGGCTCTTTCAAGACATTCGAAAAGGTGGAGCTTCTGAGAAAGGTGAGAAAGAATTATCTTGAACTCGCTCAGGATGAAAGATACATGATACTTGATGGAAGAAAGAGCATTGATGAAATCCTGAACATCTGTATAAATGATATTCTGGGAGAGGAAGGATGAAGCTGAAAATCAAATCAAGGGATGGCGCCGGTCGTACAGGTATAATGCAAATCGATGGAGGTGTGGAAGCTAGTATACCCAACATAGTATATTTCGATACCGATAGATTCAAACCCCCAGATTTTGCAGAGATTGTTGGGGTCTATGATGATAGAGAAACAGGTGGCAAAGTAAGGATAAGATACCCTGAACACCCGTGGCTTGACAGAGATATATATCCAGCAAGTATGCCATCGCGCTTTCACAGTACAGTTGAGGAGGAAAATCAGATAATCATACCCTGCGACATGGAAGCTATTGTTAATGTTAAAAGGAACAGTAAAATCAATCTGCTTGCTAACTTGGTCTCCATCTACCCGAGATCTCGTCAGTTCGTCAAAAATGTCGTCAAGATTCGAGAAAAAGCCGGATACGGCGCGCTCCTTCTTGCGCCAGGGATAGCGAATGCCCAGAACCTTTCACTTCTTGTTTACATGGGAATCGACCTTGTTGATGTGACATCGGCTATTCTCTGGGCAAGAAAGGGCATGATGTTTTTCCCGGAAGGCATGGTGCATAGCAAGGATATGGAAGAGTTATCATGTGATTGTCCATCCTGTAGAAAAGTGAGAAGTCCCAGTGATATGGGTTTCAAAGATATTATGATGCACAACATACATGTTATGAATCAGGAACTGAAGAGGGTGAGATATGCAATTTCTACAGGAAGGTTAAGAGAACTTGTGGAGAGCAGGATATCCAGCTCTCCGGAGCTGGCAGAAAAATTCAGAATATTGAACGAGGAATTCTACCAGTTTCTGGAGGAAAGAACGCCCGTCTCAAGGAGAACAAAACTCAAGGCAGTGCTGTTAGATTCGCTGAATTATCCGGAAGTGAAAAGATTCAGAGAAAGACTTCTGGAGAGGTATACCAAACCAGAAGGTGCCAGCATATTGCTTCTCCTTCCATGTTCCGCGAAAAAACCTTATTCGCTATCCAAAAGTCACAGAAAATTCAGGGAAGCGATACTATCATGCGACAATCATCACATTGTGCACGAGGTTATAGTTACATCTCCCCTCGGAATTGTACCCAGAGAACTGGAAAATTTCTATCCAGCGGATAGATACGATATTCCGGTTACCGGGCACTGGTTCGAAGATGAGAAAAGGATGATAAGAGACACTTTCAGAGAGTATATCGAAAGAAATCACTACGATGTAATAGTTTCTCATCTTCCAGAAAGTTTAAACAAGGTTATCATAGAAGAAATCAGCGATGTGCTGGCGACATGTATAGATAATCCCGTATCAAAAAAATCTCTGGATAGATTGAGAGATGTGCTGAAAGATTCAATATCTCAATATAACAGAGCGATAAAACCTTCGGAAAGATTCAGGAACAGCATAAAATCGATGATGATGTACCAGTTTGGCAGAAAGGTGGCTGAAGAACTGATGGATTCATGTGATCAAATCAAAGGCTCATTTCCTAATGTCAGAATCTATGGGAAGGGTAAACTCCTTGCGTCATTCTCCCCTGATAGGAGGATGTTCTCCCTATCCATAGAGGGTGCCAGATTTCTGTTTTCCAACAGAGTGTACACGGTTAAAGTGGCTGATGGGTTTGATATAAAGGGTTCCATTCTTGCGCCCGGCGTGCTGGAGACAGATGAAGATATAAGAATCGAAGACGAGGTTGCTGTCGTCAGAGATGATAGAATCTGCGGCGTGGGTATAGCAAGAATGAATGGAAAAGAAATGATGGATATGGATTATGGAGAGGCTGTTAAGATAAGATATCACACCTAATCTCGCCTATCAGAGAGAATTATCACTATCATCATTGGAAGAAGGGTCAATCCGATGATCATCGTTATGAGCATCTCGTACTGTGAGAAGCCACCAACAGTATTTGGTATGGTCGGATTCAGTCCCTTCATGTATTCTTTTATTTCTGTGAAACCGTCTCCATCCATATCTCCAGTAACATCGTCAGGATTCTTTGGATTCAGTCCGTACATCTTCTCCCACCAGTCAGGGATTCCGTCGGAATCTGTGTCGTTCAGGTTTTTCGTTATCCAGATGGTGTGTATACCAGAGATGTTTCTGTTTCCATTTACATCCTCAGCACCGATGAAGAAAGAATATTTTCCTATACCTGAAAAGCTTCGGTTGATCATGAAAAGATCGTTTTCACATCTATCCATCTTTCCATTGATAATCTCTCCGTTTGGTTTCACTATGGTTATGTTCACCTCTCTCACAGCAACATTATCTCTGATTATACAACCGATCGTTACAGGCTGATCTATTAACTGTTTTTCACATGGTATGGTGAAAACACTCTGGATGAGAGGAGGGGTGTAGTCCTCTGATATATCGAACTTTATTATGTTTGATCTGTTTACATTTGATAGGTAAGAGCCATCTGTTGCCTCTATGTAAAGCATGTAGTATCCAGGTACTGTAAGGTTATCGATTTCCGAATACCAGCTATTATTTATAAGAATCATTGGATAGAACCCAGTGTGACCATCAGGATATATGAGGCATACCTTTGCATCACTTATACCATTTTCATCAGATATATTTGCAAAAACTTTTACTGGATAACCCACCTCACCTTTTCCAGTATCGATCCTCAGGTCCTCTATTACAGGTGGCGTTTCATCACCCGTTTTTATTTCCATCACGCCCACTTTTCTGTTATCCATGATGTTCCCATCGTTTACTCCCACTGTTCTGGCCTCTACTCCGAACATCCATCTTCCGCCTCTGGGATTTTCCCATATAAGAGAAACGTTGACCACGCTGTGTGGTGGGAGATTCATTAGTTTGGAATAAACCACCTTTGATGGGGACCAGTCCAGAGAACCCTTTGCTACATAGAGAAGAACCCTTGCCTCTACCGATTCGTTTTCTGAATTTTTGATCAGAGCATAAACCACGGCAGGTCTTTCTTCACTCAGATTGTGGGATGCAGAGACACCTATAACCTTTATGTCTGGAGGCTCCAGAACAAGCATGGAAACCATGAAAACATTGTTCTCCGGATCCTTATCGGGTACATTCTCGGGTAGATACGCCCTCACTTCCATGCTCACGTTACCACTTTCCTTTGCCGAGAAACTCACCGGGAATTCCTCGTGATAACTTTTCAGGGTTTTTGTCACATTGAAGAAAGAGACCATCCCATCCTCATACACAAGTTTCATGCAGAGGGTAATATTCTTTATCATCACATTGGTATCGATCTTAACCGTGGCGGCGGCCGGCGTGCCCCTGTATATGCTCTCTGGTAAAGATACTTCACTCAGCACAATATCAGCTTCTCTGACAACAATCTCAAGAGATTCCGAAACCTCATAACCCGCTTTATCCGTAGATACAATATTCAGGGTGTAGTTTCCATCTTTGCTGAACGTATATGATCCGGTGAAGTTCATGGAGTCAGAGCTATTAAAGGAAATGCTTTTTACAAGAGAACCATCTCTGTAAACATCCATTCTGACATTCTCTATCTCCGCATTTGACCTGACTATGAGAGAGTATGTCGAGTTTCTGGCTATTGCAGAATGATTTTCGAGACCGCTTATTTCGATATTCCATGTCTCTACGGAGAATATTTCCTTCACATTTACGGTGGCGTTATCCTCTATATCTGCGCAGTTGATTCTGTTTTTGTTACCATTCTCGACAACATCAAAGTACATCATATAGTATCCTTCTTCGGCGAGCCATTTCAGGTTAAGCATCCCATTTTCATCTATATTATAACAATAAATGACGCTATCATTTTTGACCCCGCTGTAATCATATTCTATCAATCTGACAGAGTTAATATCGAAGCCAGTTAAATTCAGAGGTGAAAGAAGATTTTCAACATTGATAGAAAATTCTGCAATCCCCTCTCCGTCTGTTTTCAGTGGTAATCTGTAATGAAGATCCTTGCTGTACCATGGTAAGTACCTGTAGATGGTAACATTTCTTGCCCATATATTGTTGCTCTCGTTGGACTCTTCTACAACATTTTCAGGATCAATTTTTATCACAAACTTCTGGGAATCAAATCCACGTGGTGTGATATTCACCGGAAGAACCACCGTATCTTCAGGACCTATCGATTCTTTAACGGGTATAGTTTTTTTGCTCATACCCGCTGTTATCTCGACGTTGAAAGTTTTCTCTACCGTGTGTCCGGAATTTTCTATGTGTATCTTGATCTCAACATTTTTACCATCGGTGAGATTCTTTTCAAACCCCTCCACTTCGCTCACAAACAGGTCAGGTTTTGTCTCCCTTACATGAACCAGTATAATCTTTTCGTTATTCTGCTCGTTTTCCTCGCATATCCAGTTATAGAAGTCTGCAATAATTCTTATGAGGTGGTCGCCCGGCGCAAGAGACAAAATGAAAGTAACATTTTTGATTATCCCACTTCTCAATCCATTTATTTCCTCTGTATCTACAATACTTCCATCCACCTCCACAGCCACACAAAATGTCTGATAGACATCCTCTCCTGAATTTTCTACAGATACGTTGAGATTCACAACACCTTCGTTTACAACCTCACCACCACGAATGGATGTTCCAGCTATGTGAAGGTCAGGGAAACCTGATGCCATTGCCAGAGGCAGATAAGATACAGGGATAACTATGGCTACAAGAAGCACTATACTCTGGACGGATCTCTTCATGATTCTTCCCCTCCTTGTCCCCTCCTCAGCTTAGAGCATATAATTTAATGTATATTTCTACTTTTCTATTAACAGACAGAATTTACAGCTCTGTAAAATTTGTGTTCTCCAGTTTTTCAGATTTCATCATCCAGATTCGTACCGCAACATAGAAAAATTATGATGACGATGTTAATAATTGCTGTGCAACTATGTGGAAAATAAGTGCAATTCTGATAAGTTTCCTGCTTATTGCTCCTGTTCTGCTGAGCATGGTAAATGCAGATATGTCTCAAAATGAGCTTGATGAAGAAAGACTCACGGTATGGAAGCATATTCCATTAAAATACTGTCTGGATAGAATAGATGGTGGAACCGTTTTTGGTTTATTTGTGGTGTTTAACGGGAAAGAGAAATCTCACATCGTGCTACTTTTCCGTAAAATCGTTCCACCAGGACATGTAGCACTGGATATGCTGTGCACTAAAATATCCATCTTGGTAATAGATTGTAACCGGCAGGTATTCAGCTACGTTGAATTAAAAAAGAATGACCACCTCTTTGTGAATAATTGGTTTGATATGCTGAAGTTAGACAAGCCTGATTACGGTAAGTTCTACACCATCGAAATAAAGATTTACGGAAACTACGAGTAATCCGCTGCAAAAATACTTTAACCACTTTTTCCTTTCCTGAAAGCATGGCTGATTACAGAGTAAAAGACATTGGTCTTGCAGAGCAAGGAAGAAAACTGATTTACTGGGCGGAGCAGCACATGCCAGTTCTGATGAAGATAAGGAAAGATTTCGAAGAGAGAAAACCCCTTAATGGCATAACGATAGGTTGTTGTCTGCACGTTACAAAGGAGACAGCTGTTCTGGTCAAAACTCTTAAGGCTGGCGGCGCCGATGTATATCTCGCGGGCTCAAATCCACTCTCTACCAACGATGCTGTAGCTGCTGCTCTTGCAAAGGATGGAATACATGTTTTTGCGTGGAGAGGGCTTAACGAGAAGGAATATTACGAGTGTATAGACAGCGTGATAGATGCATCCCCGAGAATTACCATGGATGATGGTGGTGATTTGGTAACGAGGTTGCACACTGAAAGGAGGGATAAGATAGGAGAGGTGATTGC
>JAGGWT010000113.1 GCA_021163455.1 Thermoplasmata archaeon
CAGAGCTTACATCCCATGGGATGTCGAGAGCATTCTGATCCTGGAAGTCATCTCCAGTTATCACGATCATCTTCTTGAACCAGTCGGCATTTCCCTTGTATGTACTTTCATAATTTATGATCTTATCAACCATTATCTTTGCTTCCTTCACTGTTCTGCATGCCAGTCTGCCAAGGTGCACATCTGGTACATAGTCGAGCTCATCGTATCCATACCAGTCCCATTCTCCGTATCTGCCGTTACCATTTGAATCCCAGTTATCAAACGCATAACCATGTTCTGGATCATAATAGTAGATATCTGCATAGTATAGGTCACTCGGGAAGCCATCTTCGCCACCATCATTGAGATACACATATCTTATAGGTATCTGCAGTTCCGGTTTGTTCAAACCGAAAAAGCTTCTGTATCCACCGACCAGCAGAACATACTTTATATTCCAGTTTTCTATAGCATCCTTTATATAGTACTTTATTTTCTCCTGCTTATCTCTTCCCTGACCATTTATGTCGTCAACACATACAACCTTGGTCTTTATACCGTGGCTCTCCTTGTGGTCTGCAAGGCGCTGCATCTCGTTCATGTAAGCAGATGCCGATATTATGAGAAGGTCATACTGCTCCTTGACCTTGCTCTCAAATTTTGTAGCTGGCTCCTGGTAACTGACCTTCAGGGTAGCATCCGTTATGTAAACAATTTCATCATTCTTTGGAGAGTATCTCACAGGATATACATCCACGATCAGGAAAGTTGTTCTCTCATTGTCCTTGTTCAGACCAACTTTTATGCTGTATGAGAACCATTTCTCTGGATAGTAGTTTGAGGATCCGTATATCTTTTCGTCCATTGGCATACTGCTTGGAACGTTTGCACTGTTCAGCGGTAATGGCGTTGGACATGGTAGAATCTTCATTCCCTCGGGCAGCTTCATGGTGGTGGCATCGTTGTGTTCCAGTTTTATGTTCTTTATTATTGTTCCCATCGGGAACTCATACACTACTTTCCTGACAGGCAACATTGGCGCACCATCTGTATGCGTTGTCGTTGTCGCTCCGCTCACCTCGAGTTTTATGAAGTTGTCATCCGTCTGTGATATCTCTGGCGAGGAAAACGTGAATGTTGCCTTTTTGACAGAGACGGTTGGCACCTCGCTTGCCCCTACAGCCACAACAGCACTACTCAGTATGAGCAGTGCTACTACGGCTATGGAAAAGTATCTATTTTTCATCTATCGAACACCTCCTTAACCCCCGTTTTCTATCTTACCTTCCTTTTCTCTTAATTCAGTATGAGATTATAATTTTTTAAATATTTAACTCTTTCTGTTGTTTGGACTACCTAATTCACAAAAACGCCGGTATAATTCCAACTTTTAACATCGCATGCCTATCTGAACATCCATAACATTCGTTCCAGTTTTCCCGGTTATTAATAGATCCCCAAGTTCTTTAAAAAAGTGATATGAATCATTATTCTCGAGATATTTTCTGAAATCTAGACCCATCTCTTCCGCTCTTATTCTTGTGTATCCATCCGCTACGGCACCTGCAGCATCCGAATTTCCATCTACCCCATCGGTAGCAAAAGACACAAACAGCATGTCTTTTTCCAGTTTATCAATCACACTCAAAACCATTTCCTGATTGCGGCCACCTTTTCCTTTACCTCTAACCTTTACAGTTGTTTCTCCACCAGAGACAATTACATCTCCTCTGGATTTTGATGATAAATATTCTACAAGTTTTTTTCCTGCAACTCTTGCATCTCCTGTAAGTGTTGAGGAAATAATCTCTGCTCTGTATCCCAGCTCTTCCGCTTTTCTTTTCGCCGCCCGGCATGCAAGTTCGTTGTTAGCTATTATGACATTTTCCACTCTTTGAAATATTCTATCTCCAGCTTTCGGTGTCTCTTCTATCTGACCATTCAGGCCTTTCTGTATAATATCCCTGACTGAAGAAGGAACTTTGTTCCAGAGGTCATATTTGATAAGGATCTCTCTGGCATCATGAAAAGTACTTGTATCTGGGGCTGTTGGTCCCGATGCTATAGAATCTACAGGGTCCCCAACCACATCCGAAATTATACAGGAAAGTACATTGCATTTCACAAATCTGAGAAGTTGACCTCCCTTTACATAGGAAAGATGTTTTCGGAGGGTATTTATCTCTTTTATATCTGCTCCACATTTCAATAAGAGCTCCGTGAGTTTCTGCATATCCTCAAGTGGAATCCTTGGTTTGCATAGCAGAGAAGAGCCCCCTCCGGATATGAGAACAATCAGCATATCTTTTTCTTTACATCTCTCAATCATTTTCAGAGCTTCCTCTGTGGCCTCTATATTTCTCTCGGTTGGGATGGGATGGTCTCCCTGAAAGGTTCTGATATTATCTTTTTCTACTTTTCTGTTCTCGGTGGTTATCACTATACCTTCTTTGATGTCCACCGCATCTATGGCGCCCTCCGCCATCCGAAGGCTCGCCTTACCGAAAGCAAGAAGGTAAATATCGTCACAATCCGAAAAATCTCTATTTTTAAGGTAGTTGAAGGTTATTCTGTACGGGTCAATGGCTTCGAGGACCGATGAAAGAATAGAGAGAATATCCTTTCTGCCCTTTCTCAACTCTTTGGTTCTGCCGTTGTTCACGATGTCAAGATAGTTCCTGAACATATTTCACGTGAATTTAAGCTGCTTCATAAGACTTTTTCTCAATTTTCTGTTGCTGGATATCCCTTTCATCATGCTTTTTGTCATCCTGTAGTATCTCAGCAATTCTTTAACGTCTCTCGTTTCAACCCCTGCTCCCCGTGCTATTCTCTTTATCCTTGAACCCTTTATTATCTCTGGATTTTCTAGTTCTTCCTCCGTCATCGAATCCATTATATACTTGAATTTGTTGAGTTTATCCTGAGTCTTCTGCATATCTGCATCTTTCAGTTTTCCGGACATACCGAAGGGAAGAAGTTCAGAAATCTTATGGAGAGGTCCCATTTTTTTCATCATCTCTATCTGCTGATACATCTCTTTCAGTGTGAACTTTCCCGAAACTATTTTCTCCATAGTTTTTTCTGCCTCTTTTTCTCTCAGCGCCTCCTCAGCTTTTTCAAGCAAAGTTTTTACATCTCCCATCCCAAGCAATCTTGAAACAAACCCTTTAGGGTCAAAAGCCTCGAGGTCAGAGAGATGCTCTCCGGTACCTATAAACAGAATTGGTGCGCCCACCTCGGCTGAGGCTGAAAGTGCTCCTCCCCCTTTTGCGGTTCCATCCATTTTTGTGAGAATTATACCAGTTATCCCAACTGCATCATGGAATGCTTTTGCCTGTTCCTTTGCCTGCTGACCTATCGCTGCGTCGATAACCAGTATCTTTTCATCTGCCCTGATGGATTTCTCTATATTTTTTATTTCATTTATCAAATCATCCTCAAGTTTGTGCCTGCCTGCGGTATCTATGATTATGACGTCTGCAGACCTTTTGAAATGTTCTACAGCTTTATTTACAAGAGCAACTGCATCCTTCTCGTTTTTGTCCCCATAGAATGGAACTCCTGCTTTCTCGGCTATCTGTTTGAGCTGATCATAGGCTGCTGGTCTGTGCACATCACCTGCAACAAGAGCAGGTCTCAAACCCTTCTTCTTGAAATATTGAGCGAGTTTGCCACAGGTTGTTGTCTTCCCCTGCCCATATAGTCCAACCATCAGTATCGTTTGCTTTTTGAGAGGAAGTGCTCTTCCAGTTCCAACTATTTTCACAAGTTCATCATAGAGAATTCTTATGACGTGCTCTCTGGCACTCATCCCCGCCGGCGGCTTCTCCTGCAAAGCTCTCTTTTCAATATTCTTCGACAACTGCAGGACGAGTTTTACATTTACATCTGCCTGAAGTAGTGCTCTCTGTATATCTCTTATAACTTCCTTTATCAGTTTAGAGTCAACGGTTATTGCGCCGGCAATTTTCTTTATTGTTCCTCTTAACGAATCCCTAAGATTATCCAGAACCATCTGTGTAGATAAAATTCAGGATGAATTTAAAGGTTTGGTACAATATCCCTGTTTTGCCACGATACTCTTCTTAAAACTTCCGAAAGTTATAATAAGTCCCGACAAATCCCAACATATAGTATGAATCCCCTGATGAGTCCAGGTGTACTCCTGAAAGTGGTCAAGTGCTACCTGTTCGATGTGGACAGGATATGGAAATATTCCGAAGAAAAGATGAACAGGTACAGGGATAGGGCTTTTCTCAGGATTTTGAAAAGAGCGATGACAATACCCATGTATCAGGATAAATACAGAAATGTGGATTTAAAGCAGATAAAAGGTTTGGAGGATATAGAAAAGTTGCCCGTGGTCACAAAGGATGATTTCAGAGAAGCTTTTCCTGATAAACTACTCCCAAAAGGTGCTAAGAGGGAGAACTACAGAGTTAGGAGTACGTCTGGTTCGACGGGTAAACCGGTATCCATATTTGTGGAGCCGGTTTTCATGTATTACACTTTGCTGTATTTTACAAGAGCGCTTAAGGAATACGGTTTAAGTTGGAGGAAAAGCAAAATTGCACTTATTGTTGACATTTCTCCAGGAAGCGGAGAAGATATTTTCTTTAACAGGGATGCTGTACCAAGTGTGAGAAGAGTATTTTCTCTTGATAACATACGTGTTTACCACGTTGGTGACGATCCGAAGAAAATCATGGAAGATCTAAACAAATTCAGACCGGAGATGATAGGAGGGTACCCTGA
>JAGGWT010000105.1 GCA_021163455.1 Thermoplasmata archaeon
AAGCCATATGACTCTGTATGGGCTATCACCGGTCTTCTATGAGAGAGGAGTAGACATTAAGAACGAATTTGAGAGATTTACTATAGCATTGCGGGAGGTGCTCCGCAATGCTTAAGTTGACAGCACCTCGTTTTCACCAAAAATTTTAAAAATAGATAAGATAAGAGTGACACGATGAGGATAGATTTGCTGATTTCCGGTGTAATTCTTTTTGCTATCGGTGTAATTTTGATGCACCTTTTTGCAATGATGACCGATTACATCACGACAATCTATCCTCTATCTGGATACATGGGAATAGGCTCATCCATTGCTGGAATCCTGCTAATCTATGCAGGGATATTTCTTGGTAGCCGGCGCAGGAGGAGAATCAGGTAGTAGAGAAATCAATCTTCACGTTCCTTCAAGTCTCTCTTGATATCTCTGAGTGTGGTCACAAGGTCATCGAGAGTAGATTCTATCGTTCCAAGAGCCTCGTGAACCTTATCTGTGGTTATGGCTCCACTCTTTGATGGCTCTATTAGTCCTTCTCCTTCCAGTATCCTGAGAGAGTATCTCACAGCGTGAAGGGGAAGACCGGTTTTCTGCGACAATCTTATTATACCAATCGGCTCGTTTTCTATTACTGCTTTTAAAACCTTAAGATGTCTTTCTAGGATTTTCACATCCGAGATGGCTCCATCAAGCAGAGGAGACCTTTTCTCTCCCATATACCACCTCCATATATCGAATATTTTCACTCATATATAATGTTTATTGTTATCATGGGTCTATGAGATATGCAACCCTTTGGCTTGATAACATTTGTACAAAAATTGCTTTATTAATTGCTTGACAGAGGTATTAAAAGATGAGAGGAGTGACGAAACTATTGTTTAAAGCATTCAAAAACAGATTCGATATGAGCGATGAAGATGCAAAGAAGCTTGCAAGAATAATAAGCAACATCTTCAGGAATGCAGATGAAGTTGATGATGCATCCATCGATAAATATGTAAGGTCTCTCCTCTACGACTTACAGAACGAGAGGCTTGTTAAGGTTAGAAGAGAGGAAATAAAAAAGAAGAACAGATTGTTCAGGAAATACTACTGGTATCTCAATATGGAGGTCATAAAGAGAGAGGCCAACAAAAGGGTGGACGATGACCCTGGAAGGATATACAGGATGCTTGCCAAGAGGGTCTGGCTATCCAGGGGTAGCAGATTCAACAGTTAATTTTCCATGTCCGGTGGGTCAAGGAACACATAGTATCTGAAGATTTCACGAATCATTTCTTTTCTTATTCTGCTGCAGTGTGGATTTCCAAGGAGGATTTCCAGATTCTCAAAATCATCCATATCGTACACCCATTACGAATTTGTTTTGCTAGTTATTAAATGTTGCCCTGTTAAGATATTCTTTCAGAACATGGAGCTTTCTCTTACCTTTTTCGAGCATGAGGTTGGCCATCTCGCACAATACTTCAATGTACTCATCATCAACGAGAAGTTTGCGGTCCTTCCCTATCAGAACATCCATCCGCTCGGTACTTCTCAACTCCACAACGATTTTACCCTTGATTCCTCTCATCCCAGAGTTTTTAAAACCGCTTGATAGAGCCGCTTTGACCAGCTTTTCTCCCAAGAGAGGATCCTTGACAACAGCATGTATTATCGGGGGATGAACCATAAACATGAGAAAGCCATTTCTGGCTGATTCCAGAGAACGGTACACATCCTCTTTTTCCACTCTTCTGTGCCATTTTCCGAGAAACCTTGCGCCCGGCTTCGCTCCTGGATAGGGAACCTCAATAATAACTGCTCTTCCACTGCAACTGCTTGTTGTGAATATATCTTTGTTCCTGTTGAGGATATTGAGGATATCGATGATATCTTCATCTACTTTCTCTTCCTGAATAGCTTTTTCCAGGGATTTTAAAGCCTTTTCTCTCAATCTCAGGAAACCTCTGCTATCCATACTTTCTCAACTTCCCAACTTCTGGTAGTTCGAGATAACGGTCATCCTCCAGTATTCCAACCACTTTAAATTTATCTATGTCCATCTTCCTGAGTAAAGGGGATATAAGCTCCTCTTTTGGTAAGACATTCACATCGCTCCCCTCAGCGAAGTAGCTCACAGCAGGAAGAACCACAACACTCTTTCCTTTCCATTCGCCGTAAAGAAATACCTTGAGTTTCTCTCTGACACCTATATCTGTGAAAAGGGAAATGGATGGATGCTCATGTCCCATGATAAGAACTCTACTTTTTACATCACTTATGTTCACATCTTTATGTCCGTGAAAAAATGTATAGCCCTTTTCATTGTAAATGTCATACACTTCTATTCCATATTTTCTGGTCATTCTAACGATAAAGGTATCATGATTACCCTTGACGAGAATAACTTCTCTGAATCTCCTTTTGAGATATTCCAGCATGATAGATACCTCTTTATATTCATGATATCCTGTTTCGGAAAATTCATGCTTCACATCTCCAAGCAAAAGAATTCTTCCGGCTCCACTCTTCTTTGCAGATTTCTCTATAATTTTTCTTGTTCTATTGAACTGGACCCTTGGTATGAATACCCCATGCTCTGCAGACACAATTTCAAATCCGAGATGCAGGTCAGATGCGACCATCAGGTCGAGGTCATCGATGTATATCACAGGATAGGGTTCAACGGCAATCACATTTTCTATCAGTTTCATACCATCTCCTTCATTATCCTCTCGTGCAATTCCATCAATCTTTCTCTTCTGTCTTTCATCAACACGATATCCGCCTCACCCAGTACAATAAGATTGTGGGCGAACGGAGAGGGTACAGATGTTTCTATAACTTCATAACTCAATTTTCCATCCTTTAAATTTTTCAGAACAGTTTCGGCTTTTCTTATATCCATGAGGTCCTCCAGAATCTCTCTGTAGGTCTCTTCTATTATTGGAAACTCCGGGTCTATCGACTCACATATCCTTATCAATTTTTCAGCATTTATCTGCTGCTTCCTGACACTGATCTTATGACCTTTATAGTTTTTAAGTATGAGAAAACTCCTGGCGGCGCAGTGCCTGAACCTCCGTTTCATCAGTTCAGTTTTTCTTATGTTTTCTTTCAGTATATTTCTGACATTTACTTCTGTCGCCTCATGAATCAGTTTATCAATATCCATATCCTTCTCCTTGGAGGGCATGAGAGAAAAACCGTTATCGTTGACTGTTATCCTGACATCCACTTTGTATTTCTTTCCCGCAATTATAGCGAACAACCTTGAGAGAGCATCATTGACTCTTCTTCCAAACAGTGCATGAAAGATTATAACTCTTCTTCCTTTGAGATCCCTCGTTTTTTCTATGACTATTTTCCTATCTGTTGGGATGATTCCGGCATACCTGTACTGGGCAATAAAATATTCTTTTATTGCCTTTTTTGCTCTGTGATCTGCGGGTAACTCAGAGACAATATCATCTATGCTCTCTCCTCTTTCTAGCCTCTCCTCTACCCTCCTTCTGAACTTACCTATTTCTATTGCAAGGTCGTAGCTAAGAGGTAACAGTTCTGAAAACCATGCGGGTATCGTGGGTGTTTCCTCTTCTCTCTCCTCAACGTAGCACCTCATTCCTCTTGCATACCTGAACTCATACGTTTTGCCACCGAGAACAAATATGTCCCCTTTCCTCAATCTCTCCAGAAATTCCTCCTCAATATCTCCGACATATCTTTTCGGATTGATCTTGTACACATCCACCTTTACCTCATCTGGTATGGTTCCGGTATTCAGATAATAGATAACTTTTGTGTATTTTCCCCTTCTCCCAAACACTCCTTCTTTCTCGTCGAACCATATTTTACCATACACACTCTGGTGTTCGAGGTCAGCATAGTGCCCCGCAAGATAATGAAGAACGGAAACGAACCTCTCATATGGAAAATCCTTGTAGCAGTAACTCCTCCTGATCAGATTAAAAGCTTCCTCCACCCTCCACTTTTTATTCAGAGCCATCCCAACAAGGTGCTGAGAGAGGACATCTATGCAGTTTTTGGGTATGTTGATCTCATCGAGTCTTTTCTCCATAACACTTTTAAGCATGACACCACACTCGATGAGATCATCCCTGTCCATGCCTATGAGTATCCCCTTGGCTGTATCTTCCAGGCTATGCCCACTTCTTCCTATTCTCTGTACACACCTTGACACAGATTTTGGTGAACCGATCTGTACTACCACATCTATATGGCCTATATCGATCCCAAGCTCAAGACTCGTAGACGATACAACCGCTTTCAACTTTCCTTCCTTAAGTTTATTTTCTACATCCCATCTTATATCTCTTGACAGAGAGCCGTGATGAGCCGCTATGGAATCTTCATCGAATCTCCCAGACTTTTTGAGGTGATGCACCACCCTCTCTGTTCCTGATCTCGTGTTGGTGAAAATCAGTGTGGTGTGATGTTTCTCTATAATTTCTTCAAGCTCCTTATACATGAGTTGATTCAGGGTTTCGGCATCTGTATATATGATGTCGTCTGTTGGACAGATAAGTTTGAGGTCAAAAGGTTTGAACCAGGTAACATCAACGATAGCACAGTCTCTTGGTTTACCATTTTCGTATCCAACCACGAATTTTGCGATCTCTTCTATGGGATGTAGAGTCGCTCCGAGACCAATTCTTACAAATCTTTCTCTGCACATTTCCTGCAGTCTTTCCAGTGTAAGTGAAAGATGTACCCCTCTTTTACTCGATGCAAGTTCATGTATCTCATCTATAACTACCCATCGCACATCCTTAAGCTTCTCTATGAATTTTCTCGAGTTGAGTATAATAGCCAGACTTTCCGGCGTTGTGATAAGAATATGTGGAGGTTTTCTGAGCTGTTTCTGTTTCTCATAGGGTTTTATGTCACCAGTTCTTATAGCGATTCTTATTTCACCCAAGTCCTCCATTTCTCTGCTTATCTCGCTGAGGGGTATCATTAAATTTTTATAGATATCATTATCCAGTGCACGTAAGGGGCTTATATAAACACAATATACTTTATTTTCGAGATTTTTTGTCTTGCTAAGTTTGAACAGCTCACTGAGAATAACCATAAAAGCGGAGAAGGTTTTGCCTGAGCCCGTAGGAGCGGTGATAATAACATTTCTCCCTTCTGAGAGTAACTTGAAAGAATACCTCTGCGGCGGCGTGAGGGTTTTAAATTTATTCCTGAACCATCTTCTTATATCTTCATCTAGGCAGGCGAGGGATTCCTCTTCACTCCATGGCTTCTCTATAAACTCTATTGGCATAAGAGAAAGGTAATTATGCTACAGGGTTTATAAGATATTCCACCCGAAATGCCGGGAACAGTTAACTTTTTAATTGATCTGATATTTTTAACTTTGGGATGCACTCGGTGAGGTAATAGAAATGGGTATACAGGAGGTTTTAGTTGTATTACCTTCCTTGGTTGGTGTAGTGATTGCAACCACTATTCTTTATTCCATACTGAGTCGAAAAAGAGAGAAGATATCCGAGTCTTTTACTCTAGTAATACTCTCAACGATAATATGGTCGATCGGATATATAATAGAGATACTGACACCATCATACAGTTGGAAAATACTGGCCGCTAAAAGCGAGTACATGGGAATAGCTATCCTGCCCGTAGCATGGTTTGTATTTTCTTCACGCTACACAAGGCATTTCCACAAAATTACAGAGACAAAATACATCTATTCACTCTTCCTGATCCCATTCATTACAATATTCCTTGTATTCACAAACGAGTATCACCGTCTTGTATGGAGGAGTATACAACTTTTTGGGATAGGTACTTTAAAAGTGATCACACCAGAGTATGGGACTTGGTTTTGGATTCATACAATCTACTCATATGCGGCTTTTCTGATCGGTAGCTTCTTACTTATAGCAGAGTCCCTGAAATTCTCCAGAACACATCGTAAAAAGTCTTTCACCTTGATTCTTGCATCCAGTCTGCCTCTTATTACCAGCATCGTGTATGTATCCAGGGTTTATCCCTTTGATTTGACTCCTCTATCCTTCAGCATCTCGATGGTTCTCTTATTCCTTTGCGTCTACAAACTAAAACTGATAGATATAGTCCCTCTTGCCAGAGACAAAATAGTAGAGGATATGGATGATATCGTTATGGTTTTTGATAGCAATAAAAGACTTGTGGACCTAAACAAGTCAGCACAGAGAACACTATCTGCATCCAGAGAAGAGCTTATAGGCAAAGAGGCAGAATATGTTATCTCAATGTGCCCTGAGATAAATGAGTTAATCTATGGTGGAAAGAAACAGAAGATGTGTGAAAAATTTGGAAAATACTTTGATGTCAGAGTCACTCCACTGAGAGATGAGGGAAACGTGGAGGTGGGGAGGATACTCATAGCTCGTGACATTACGGATCTCAGGAGATATCAGAGTGAACTAGAGAATCTGAACAAAAACTTAGAAATTGAAGTCAAAAGAAGAACAGAGTATATCCAGAAGCTTCTTGATCAAAAGAACGATTTCATAAAGCAGTTGGGTCATGATTTAAAGACTCCACTAACGCCTATCCTCTC
>JAGGWT010000074.1 GCA_021163455.1 Thermoplasmata archaeon
ACCAGAGTACATAATAGTGGGGGAGATAAGAGGTAGGGAGGCATATGTTCTCTTTCAGGCAATGGCTACCGGTCATACGACATATTCAACTATGCATGCTGATTCTCCACAGTCACTAATTCATAGATTGGAAAGTAAACCAATGAATGTGCCAAGAATAATGATACAATCTCTTGACTTCATTTGCTTCCATTCGATAGTCAGGATGAAAAATAAAAGAGTTAGAAAGATAACACGCGTTATCGAAATTATCGATATAGACCCGTTAACCAAGGAAATAATAACAAACGAGGTTTTTTCGTGGGATCCAGTGACGGATACCTTCAGGTATTCTGGTAGGAGCTATATTCTTGAAAAGATAAGGAGTAATCTGAGTATATCTAAAGAAGATATAATGAAAGAGCTTAATCGTAGAATGAGGGTAGTAAACTGGCTTATTAAAAAGGGAAGAATATCATTCAGAGATTCTGCCCAGATCATAGAAGAATACAGAGAGCGCCCAAACGAACTTCTCAAGAGGGTTGATAAGGATGATTAGAAGTAGAAGGAGTGAAAAACAAAAGAAAAAGATCGTAATATGCCCGGTTTGCCATACCAAAATAGAGGTAAAGGAGAACAAAAAAAATAATGATAGGCGTGTAATAATAACTTGCCCCGTATGTGGTAAGAAAGGGGTTGTCCATCTCAACAATACATTTGAAGAGTTGGATTTCTACCCTGTCAATCCGCCCTACACTTTTGTGAAAATAGTGAAAGACGTAAACACACTGGAAAAATGTTACAGGTTACTGGAGCCTATCCTGTCCGAAGAAGAAGCAAAGAACCTGAGAATCTTGTATGAAATCCTTATGCATGAGCTGGATATCGAACTATATGAAATAAATACTGAAGAAGCGAGGACTAAACTGAGAAAAAAGATTGATGAAATAATAGAAGAAGGCGGATTTCAGCTGAAGAATGATTCTAAAATAAAACTCATTTATTATATAGAAAGGGACACAATAGGTTATGGCAAAATAGATGGTTTGATGAGAGATCCCAACATAGAAGATATATCCTGTGATGGTCCAAAAATACCAATTTATCTGTACCACAGAAAGTACGGTTCCCTTAAAACAAATATCGTATTTAAGGATGAAGAGGAGGTTTCCTCCTTTGTCATAAAACTTGCGCAGAAATGTGGAAAGTATGTGAGTATAGCCGAGCCTATACTTGATGGAACTCTTCCCGATGGTTCAAGAGTTCAGGCAACGCTCGGTACCGAAGTTACAGCAAGAGGTTCCACATTTACGATACGAAAGTTTAGGGCAGACCCCTTCACACCACCCGATCTCATAGAGTTCGGAACAATGTCCCCAGAGATGGTTGCTTATTTCTGGCTAGTGGTAGAACATGGCATAAGTGCAATATTTGCAGGTGGTACAGGTTCAGGAAAAACCACCACTCTCAATGCCATGGCTCTGTTCATACCGAGAGAGGCAAAGATAGTGTCAATAGAGGAAACTAGGGAAATCAACCTACCCCATCCAAACTGGATTCCAGGTGTTACTAGGTCGGGATTCGGAGAGGTTGTGGCAGATAAGGTGATTGGGGAAATAGACATGTATGATTTACTCAAAGCTGCCCTGAGACAGAGACCAGAGTACATAATAGTGGGGGAGATAAGAGGTAGGGAGGCATATGTTCTCTTTCAGGCAATGGCTACCGGTCATACGACATATTCAACTATGCATGCTGATTCTCCACAGTCACTGGTTCATAGATTGGAATCCGAGCCGATCAATATCCCAAGGGTTATGCTTCAGGCCCTCGATGTTATCACGATTCAGGTGCAGACCGAGGTTAAAGGTGAAAGAGTCAGAAGATGTAAACAGGTTGTTGAGATAATTGATGTCGACCCGAAGACCAAAGAAGTTCTAACCAATGAGGTTTTCCGATGGGATCCAGCAGAAGATGTGTTTGTTTACTCCGGTAACAGTTACATACTCAACAAAATACAAGCAAAACTCGGTCTGAGCAAGGAAGAAATGATGGAAGAACTGAAGAGAAGAACAAAAATACTTGAATGGATGAGGAAGAAAGGTATCAGAACTTACAGAGATGTAGCCAAGATAGTTGCAGAATATACCGAGAAACCGGAAGAATTTATGAAAAGTGTGGAGGGGAAGAAGCGTGTCCCTGACACGGTATAAAAAATTCTGTTACAACGTATTTGGAAAATTCGCGCAGAAAAGTGTGACAGAAAAACTTAAAAGAGATATACTGAGAGCTAATCTTAACATAAGACCCGAAGCATATCTTGCCTACGTATGGATGAATTCTCTCCTATCGGTTGTCCTTACCCTAACAGTTCTATCTATCCTATACTTTGTTCTTCCTGCCCTAGGAATAAACATCCTTCCAAACTTTTTGTACAAACCCTCAGAGAGCGTTCTCAAATTTCTGCTGTTTGTCTTTCTTTCATTTGGAGTTGGTATAATTGTTTACGCTTCCCTGATATACTATCCATCCAGCAGAGCTATCCGAAGAAGTAAAAACATTGATCATAATCTTCCCTATGCTCTCAGTTTTATCGCCGCTATGGCAAGCGCCGGGGTGCCGCCACATGAGATATTTGTGAGTCTGTCCAAGCAGAAGGCTTATGGGGAGATAAGGAACGAGGCGCTCAAGATAGCTAAGGATATCAAACTTCTTGGACTTGATATGATTTCAGCACTGAAAAGAGCTGTGGAGAAAACACCTTCGGCAAGATTCAGGGATTTTCTACAGGGCGCCATAATAACTGTCGCAACCGGCGGTTCTCTTAAATCATACTTTATGGAAAAAGCAGAGCAGTACATGAGGGAAAATAGAATTGAACAGAAGAGGTTTCTCGATTCGCTTGGTGTAATGGCGGAGGCGTATGTTACAGTTGCTGTTGCAGGTCCTCTTCTGATAATGGTGGTTGTTCCTCTCCTTATAATAATATCTCGAAATTCATCACACCTTCCACTCCTTTACGTATTTATAGGGCTAATATTCCCTCTGATACACATATGCTTCTCTATACTAATTAAACTTACAACTCCGTCAGAGGTGTAATAATGGGAGAGAAAAAACTTCACAGAGGTACGAAACTGAACATTTCCCCAGAATCTCTGCTCTTCAATAAAAGGTTCTCAGATGTTGTTCTTGTTATCTCTGTACTGTTGCCAGTTATCATTATTGTGGTGATGGTTCTGGATACATCCCTCGGTCTTAGTATAGGAGACTTTAATGATTATATTGTTCTTTGTATACTTAGTGGCACCTCCGTGTATGGATTTTACCAGTATGCACGCTCTAGATATATATGGAAGATAGAAGACGCATTTCCTGAATTCGTAAGGGACCTTGCCAGCTCCAGAAAAGTTGGCCTCACTCTTCCAAAAGCCATACAGATTGCATCAAAAGGAAATTATGGAGTTCTGACAAAGGAAATCAAGGAAATGTCAAAGATGATATCGTGGGGTTCAAGTGTGGTAGATGCTTTCAGTGATTTTGCAAAAAGGCTCGACACGCCACTCATAAACAAAATAGTGTCTCTCATTATAGAAGCAAACAGAGGCGGCGGCTCCGTGGCCGATGTTCTAGATTCAGCATGTAGATATGCTAGAGAGATACAATTTATGAGAAAGGAAAGGAAGTCCAGCATGACATCCTATGTGGCCATCATTTATATATCAAGTTTAGTTTTCCTTGTGATAATTCTGATACTCGCAAAGCAATTTTTGCCGATGCTGTGTGGAGGGGGGGTATCTGGATTAGCAGTAATAACATCTGGCACATCGATTGTTTCTCTGCATGACATAACTTTGGCATATTTCTATGCAGCTATAATACAGGCTATGGGCTCCGGCTTCGTCGCCGGCGTCTTTGAGGAGGGAAGATTATCAGCAGGGGTGAAGCATGCGTTTATATTGACTCTGATAACGTGGCTGTCCTTCAAGTTTCTGATTTTCTGAAAAAACTTGGACGGGGAATATATTTAAATATCCTATTTTGATTCTCCCTACCAATGGCTGTATGGCAGGGAAGATCTAGAAGGAGCACAACAGGAAGAATGCTGAGAAAACACAGAAAAAAGAGAAAGTTTGAGATGGGAAGAGAGTATCTTCCAGTGCACGTTGGAGAAACAAAAAGGAAGATCATAAGGACGAGAGGAGGTAACATAAAGGTTCGTCTCTTGTCCGCGAATACAGCATACGTTGTGGATAAAGAGAGTGGTGAAATTAAGAAGGCAGAGATATTGGGAGTCATAGAAAATCCTGCTAATCCTCACTATGTCAGAAGAAATATAATAACGAAAGGAGCAATAATAGAGACAAACCTTGGTAAGGTAAAGGTCACATCAAGACCTGGTCAGGATGGCGTTGTTCAGGGAGTTCTCATCAAGTGAGAGCATAAGACGAAACACCAGGGTCCAATTTTCATACGATGGTGGAGAGGTTGTGTTATGGTCTCAAGAGAAGATGGGAAATATGTGATATGGGCTGTATATTTTGACAGAAATGTTTCCAGGAGAGATGGTAGAAGAGTTCCGGAAAAACTGGCTGTAGAGAATCCATCGATAGACAAAATATTTCAAATAGCAAAGGAGCTGGATCTCAATCCGGTTATCGAAAAAGATGCTCGACATCCTTCCAGACCCTGGAGAAAGGATGGCAGAATACTTGTAGATAAGAAAGACAAAAAGGAGAAACTGATCAGAAAGATAGCCGAGAAGTTGGCATAGAATCTTAATTTTTTAAATTGTTTAAATTATCAGGTTTAAAAATTTCCACTTAAAGTTTTCTTCATACTTATTTATCAAACACAACATTTATAATCCGAAATCAAAATTTTTGTGAGGGATGGGTGAGGAGAGAAAGCTAAAAGTAGCGATTTATGCAAGGGTATCCACAGAAGACCAGGCAAAGGAGGGGTTCTCTCTGGATGCCCAGCTCGATAAACTGAGAGCCTACTGTAAAGCAAGAGGATGGAAAATAGCGGGAGAGTATATCGATGATGGATATTCCGGCAGAAATGTGCGGCGCCCTGCATATCAGAAAATGATGGAGGAAATGGACAAATGGGATGCTGTTCTCGTCATAAAGATGGACAGGATTCATAGAAATTCGAAAAATTTCATGATAATGATGGAACAGTTGAGAAATGCTGGAAAAGAATTTGTCTCGATGACTGAATCTCTGGATACATCTACAGCTATGGGTAGATTTGTTATGGATATCATACAGAGGATAGCCCAGCTTGAAAGTGAACAGATCGGAGAGAGAGTTTATATAGGGATGGAACAGAAGGCAAAGATGGGGAAGGGAATGCTTGGTTTCAACATTCCTTATGGGTATGATTACATAGATGGTAAACTTGTCGTGAACAAAAAAGAGGCTGAGGTTGTGAGAAATATCTTTAGGTGGTATATCGAGGGTAAAAGTATAGGAGAAATAGTTGATATACTCCGAAAAGGAGATGTGCCAACGAAAAGGGGTAGAGTCTGGGCAAAAAAAACGGTTTCCAGCATACTCAAAAATCCTGTGTACTGTGGATATCTGAAATGGGAAAAATACCTTAACAAAGGGGACCACCAACCAATAATAGATGTGGAAACATATAACAAGGTTCAGGAGCTTATCAAGAAGCGGGGCGGGAAGCCGGGTATTAAAATATCTAGTTAATGTTATGGCTTAACAAATAAATTTAATAAATTAATCAGGTTTATTTTTAGTGCATATATGCATAATTTAAGAATAATGTAAATGGAGTGCCCAGGGGCATTTCGCCTTATTTTTTATCCAGTGTATCAGTGTATGCGTGCTATATATTATGTAGCATGGTCATGTTTATGTGTACCTTTCCCAAATCATTATTGGTTGAGGAGAAATTTTCCGGTGTATCTGAAAAAATTCTGGAAAATGAAGATCAACTGAAAGATTTGTTTGCTAGATAATATATAGCAAGTATATCTCTCCCCAATCATGAGGAATGAAAAATGGCAGACGGTCTCGTTTTTTCACTTTCTGAAAAATTCAACGAAACCCCCCCACTTTCCGACCAAAAATTGGCATTCCTGAAGGGGTTCAGAAATTCAACAGGTAAGGGTTACCTTCGGTCTACCGAAGGTAACTCCATAGAAAATCTGGAAAATACCAGAGGCCAGAGGTTCACAGCGATTGAGATTTGGTAGAGATCTTCATAAGACAAAAAAGTGAAAATGAAGACGAAAAACAAACTGCATTCAAATCTCTGCGAGCTGTAAGAATTGCTTGCTAGATATTATATAGCAAGCAAATAGATGATGGCTGGATTAATTTGTATACATATTTCAAATATTAATCCACCCACAATCCATCAAAAACTCGCCGGGTCAATTAATT
Organism: Thermoplasmata archaeon; assembly: GCA_021163455.1. Lineage (GTDB taxonomy): Archaea > Thermoplasmatota > E2 > DHVEG-1 > B18-G2 > B18-G2. The sequence goes on from JAGGWT010000074.1 coordinate 6,393, forward strand.
CTTGGTTCACATATAAAAATCAATCTGTTAATTTATGTCCAAATGTAATTTGTTAATGTGATAACTTAACTAAATTTATAAAGTAAATCATACACATTAAATGTAACAAAAAGTTTAAAAACCCCAATTGGCTTATCTGCTCATTCAGATGGTAAGGGGAGTTCACTTATGTATATAGTAATAGTCGGAGCGGGGCGCATAGGGCAACGCCTCACTGAGCTGACCTTAAAAGATAACAGGGAAAAAAATAACGTCATAGTGATAGACAAAGACCAGGCGAGATGCGAGGAAGTTGCCAGAAAATACGATGTAATAGCCATAAACGCCGATGCAACTCAGGAAGAAACTTTGGAAGAGTCAGAAGTTAAGAAAGCCGATGTGCTTGTGGCCACAACAAGAGATGATGCTGTAAATCTTATGGTGGTCTCTCTCGCCAAGAACAAGGGTGTCAAAAGACTCGTATCTCTGGTGAATCAGGAAGAGAGCATACCCATGTTTATGGAGAAAAACGTTAAGATTGTCAAAAATCCTGCTCTTTTGATCGCGGAACATCTCTACAGAGCAATAAAATACCCAGATATCGAAGATTACATGAGAATAGGTGAAAACGTCTCCATCTTCAGATTGACTCTCCCGGAGGACAGCCGGCTGGCAGGAAAAACGATAAAGGAGATAAGGTTGCCGAAAAAGAGTTTGATCATAGCTGTCGAAAGAGGTGACAGGTTTATAATCCCGACAGAGGAAGTTGAACTGGAACCAAGAGATAAATTGACCGTTCTCTCTCACAAGGATGTCATAGATAAAGTAACTTCTATTCTCTCTAAATGACCTCTACTTGGCAACTTCCTTTCTCAGCTCTCTAATTTTTTTAAACTTCCTGCAACAATAGTGGACCAAGACACCTTATTTTATTCATGTACTCATCAGGATACAGAAATCTCTCCGCCGCCGCTATGCTACTCAGTATCGAGTTTCCGTCCTGCGGAGTGAAACAAAATCCAACGATTTCATAGCCCTTTCTGACATGCAGTGATGGTATAACAACAACGGTCTGATTGAGTATCCTGCCATAATGACCATGGTCTCTCCCAAAGGAAAATATGAGATTCGCTATATCCTTGTAAGTAACTGCAACTCTTGGATTTTCTCTGAATTTTTCCTCAACCTCTTCCACAGTTGTCTTTCTGTCAAGTTTCAAACTGAACCATATGGTATGCATGTACTGTGTGTTGATTTTCAAAGCACTGGAAAATATGTTCAGTTCATATCCAAGTGTTTTGAAGAGATGGTAAGCATCTCTGGCATGGTGTGTTCCCATATCCTTATCCTTATGTTTCCCCACCTGGGGAGACGGGACAAAACCCCCAGACTGGCTTACATCATTCGCTCTTCTTATGCACACAAAATGACCATCCACAAGATGATTTTTCTTATTCTCTATTGCCAGTGTATGAATGACAGCAGCAATATTGTGAGTGTTGCAGCTCACTATATGTATGAACTTGTCTTTATCAGTAATCGCTTCATCGTTTATACCCAGAGCATACATCTTTCCAAAACCGAATTCGGAGCCCTGAGCAAGAAAGCCCTTCACCACATCAGCATATTTTTTGTAATACTTCTCTTTGTTCTGCAAACCTACGCCCTTAGGGGTACAGTCGATAACAACCGATGCTCTCTTTATCGCCTCTTCAGCCTCATATGTTGGTTCAACTCCAAGCTCCCTGAACTCCTTTATCTTATCTTCAGATACTGCAAGATTTGCACCTCTGTTGAGGAGGCCTTTTATCTTTGGTCTGTCTGTCAGGGCAGGAGTGTGCTTATAAAATGTTATCTCGTCGATGCCAAGATCTTTCCTAAAATCGCAGAGCAGTCCTATCAGGGGCTCCCCTATAGTTCCAGTGCCAACAATGTGAACAATATTCCCATCACTCATACTGAACACCAAAAATGGAATGGATGCTCTACTTTTAAGGCTTGCTACACAGTTCATAAACCGCTCTTTCAAAAAGTTTTATTTCGTTGAGAGTAGATTATAGACTGTGATCATATTCATACCTGGCAGAGGTTTCGACTCCAATGTTTACCTGATAAAGGGTCAGAAGAACACCATAATAGATACTGGAAGCGGCTTTGACATGGGTTACATACTTGATGAGCTGAAAAAGAATATAGACATTCATGATATAGACCAGATTATACTGACCCACGAGCACGTCGATCATACAGGCGGCGCAGAGCATCTAAGAAAAAAACTGGATGATGTGAAAATCCTCGCCCATGAAGAGGTTGCAAGAGTGCTGGAAGAGGGTATAGAGCCATCTGCTCTCCTGTTCTCCCTGCCATCTCCAAAAGTTGATGTTGATATCAAACTGAAAGATGGTGATAGGGTGAAGATTGGAGATGATATCTACACCGTACTCCATACACCAGGCCACTCTAAAGGCAGTATATGCCTCTACTGTGACGAAAAGAAGACTCTATTCTCTGGAGATACCATTTTTGCATATGGTGGAATAGGAAGATATGACCTTCCCGGAGGGGATTTCATAGAACTGCAGAAATCCATACAGAGATTATCTGAACTGGATGTAAAGGACCTTTACCCAGGACATGGGGATTTCATCAGAGGGTTTGGAAATCATCACGTAAAACTCGCTCTGAGAAGTGTGAGACACATATGAATGTTAGAGAAGCTCTCAACATGTTGAAATGGAAAAAGGAATTTGATTTTGATAAGGTTGAGATATGGTATATAGATAGAGGCGCACCCGGCGACACGAGCGTATTGAAGGGAGCTGATGTGGAGAGGATTGGCAGATCTTTTATCTATACCAGAAACAAAACCATACCCTTTCACAGAGTTATTAAAATTATTTACATGGGCAAAATAATTTTTGATAGGTTTGGGAGTTCGAAACGGGAATGAAATTTATCAACTCGAGAGGGTTTCAAATATCTTCTCCCTGAGTTTTTCTATACCCTCTCCCGTCTTACATGATATCTTCATGTATGGGGATTTTCTCTTCATTAAATCTGATTTGTTCTCAACGACAATGATTGGTATTCCGGAAAATTCTTTCTTTATACTCTTCAGCAGATTCATCTGCTCTTTCAACCCGTATCCACATGTTTCTGTCGGGTCAAGAATGAAAATTATAAGGTCTGCAAGGTGTTTGAGGGCTGCGATTGCCTGAAGTTCTATTTTGTTTCTCTTTTCCAGGGGTCTGTCCAGCAATCCCGGAGTATCTATTATCTGATACCTCTCTCTAACAT
>JAGGWT010000051.1 GCA_021163455.1 Thermoplasmata archaeon
ACGATAGATTTTTCTTTTAGCAAATCTCTTAACAATTGCACCCCATTCCCCTCCATTGGATATCACCTCGAGCAAGAGGAATGGGGTGCAATTATTTTTATTCTTTCAGGCTAATGTTGACAGCACCGAAAACGAAGCGTATCTAACCGTAGAACTTAAGAACTAATAACCATATAACAGGAATACGAGACGGTGATTTTATGGGAAAGAAGATTGAACTTGAAGAACTGAGACACGGAACAGAACTGCTGAAGAGAGGATTTGCAAAGATGCAGAAAGGTGGAGTGATAATGGATGTTACCAATGCAGAGCAGGCAAGGATAGCTGAAGATGCGGGAGCTGTAGCTGTAATGGCTCTTGAAAAGGTTCCTGCTGATATCAGAGCATCCGGTGGAGTAGCAAGAATGGCAGACCCCAAGAAGATAACAGAGATAATGGATGCTGTTTCCATACCGGTTATGGCAAAATGCAGAATAGGTCATTTCGTTGAGGCTCAGGCTCTTGAAGCTCTGGGAGTGGATATGATAGATGAATCCGAAGTTCTGACTCCCGCGGACCCTTTCTACCATATAGATAAAAGAAAATTCAAGGTTCCTTTCGTCTGCGGATGCAGAAATCTCGGAGAAGCTGTGAGAAGAATATGGGAAGGAGCAGCAATGATAAGAACAAAAGGAGAGGCAGGTACGGGAAATGTGATAGAAGCTGTGAGGCACATGAGGATGGTCACTGGTAGTATAAAACACCTAGCTGAGATGGATGATGAAGAGCTTTATATCCTGTCTGAAGAGTACACACAGAGTTATGCAAAATCCGCCGAAGCAATACTCGGTAGAGAGATTGATAGCAACACGCCAGTGTACGGCGATTATCTGTACGATGACATAAAGGAAGAGATTTTCGGGATATTAAAGGAGATAAGAAAACTTCAGAGATTGCCAGTCGTAAACTTTGCGGCCGGCGGCATAGCGACGCCCGCAGATGCTGCGTTGATGATGCAGCTTGGAAGTGATGGTGTATTCGTTGGCTCCGGGATATTCAAGTCAAGTGACCCTGAGAAAAGAGCAAAAGCAATAGTTGAGGCGGTAACCCACTTTGATGAACCAGAAGTGATAGCAGAGGTGAGCAAGGATCTCGGAGAGGCCATGCCCGGGCTTGATATCAAAAGTTTGGAGGTAAAATTGCAAGAGAGAGGATGGTAAAGATAGGCGTTATAGCCATTCAGGGTGATGTTTCTGAACATGTACAATCTATCAGTAGAGCTATGGACATTCTGGGAATAGAAGGTTCTGTCATCACTGTGAAAAAAGTAAAAGATGTTGAAAACCTGAACGGGGTTTTGATTCCGGGAGGGGAGAGTACAACAATAACGAGAATCATGAATAAATCTGGACTTACTGAAAAAATAAGAAAGATGTATGCGGAAGAATCCATAGCGATAATGGGAACCTGTGCAGGATGTGTTATTCTGGCGAAAGAGGTGGAAGGGGGAGAGGTCAGAGGTCTCGAACTGATGAATATGAAAGTTATGAGAAACGCCTTTGGAAGACAAAAAGAATCTTTTGAGACTTTTGTTGATGTTAAGGGGCTTGAGGAGCCCTACCCTGCAGTATTTATAAGAGCACCCATTATAGAAAAAGTTTGGGATGATTGCGAAGTTGTGGCAAAACTCGGAGATAAGATAGTGGGAGCGCGTCAGGATACGCTGCTGGCTCTTTCATTCCACCCGGAACTCACCGGGGATCACAGAATATACAAGCTGTTTTTCGATATGCTGTAAACAGTGAGAAAATAGAAGAAAAATTGGGCTCAGGCCTTCATTATTGCTGCCAAGAATATACCGAGTGATATTAGCGCACCGACCAGACCGCCGACTATGGAGATTATCCCTACGGAAAACATTCTCGATGTGAAGAAGGCGCCTATGTAGTGAAGCCATGTGAAATCTACGTAGAGATACCCAACTATGATGCCAATGAGCACGAGCAGGGCACCAACCGCTCTGCTCCTGCCGGTGCCAAAGTATGCAGTGAAGACTCCTGCCAGAAATGTACCGACCGCAAATATCAGCATCAACATACTCAGAAACAATCCCATCAACTCACCCATCTTTCACACCTCCTAGAATTTTGTCCCGGTCAGGGTTTTGGTATCGACAACTCCCTTTATAGACCTTATCTTTTTTACGACGATCTCTCCGAGTTTTTCGAAATCAGGTGCCTCTATCTTCGCTATCAGATCATACTCCCCAAACAGGGGGTGCAATTCAACTATTTCCTTTATCTTCAGCAGCTCATTGTAAACCTCGTGCTCATGTGCCGGAGCTGTACTTATTAATACAAACCCCACCGCCATTTCAGTTTCACCACCTACCGAATAGTTTCCATAAATTTAAAGTTTATTAATTTGTCTGCTTTGTGAAATAAATCGCATCTGTTCTGCTGTTCTGCGGTGATGGGACATCTCTGTGAAAAACAATACTTATATATGGTGTAACCGTTAATCCATGCATGCACA
>JAGGWT010000023.1 GCA_021163455.1 Thermoplasmata archaeon
ATGGTGGACAGAGTAATAGAGAAAGATGTATTCTCTTTGAAAACCTTCAACACCGAGACAAGAAACACCATTTCAAGGATACTCATGTTTTTGTCTCTTCAAAAACCGGGCGGTACTTCTGATGTAAGGTTGGCAGAAAGACTGGAGACTTCTTCCTCTCTCGTTAGAAGTATCTTGGAAATGCTCGAAAAAACCCACCTTATGTTTAGCGTTAGACCCTATGGAGGTGCCGGAAAAATCATAAGGAAACCCTGGAAATACTATTTCCTCTCCCCCTCCGTTAATGCAGCCCTCAAATATAAATTCGGGATGCTCGATCGTTCGGATAGAATAGTGCAGGGAATATTGACAGAAAACCTGGTGGCATCATACTTCATGAGACTCAAAGAAACAACCGGTATGCCGATAGGCATATTCTATGATGCTGAAAAAGGAGGGGTTGACTTTCTACTCCAGGTCGGTGATGAGACAATGATTCCCGTGGAGGTTGGTATCGGTAAGAAGAAGGAAGATCAATTGAAAGATGCCATCTCGAGGTATAACTCTCCGTATGGGATCATAATAGAGGATAGGGAAAAGTTAGAGCTTAAGGATAAAATTATACGCATTCCTATAATAACATTCTCTTTCATATAGTGGTAAACATGTCAATTGAAAAAATCCAGCTGGATAGAGTATGCGAGGAGTTGGAGAGGGTAGGGTGGGAAAGATTAGAAGCTGGAGAATTGGAAGGAGTTATTAGGGGAGATGTTTTCAGGGAGAGGATAAAAGAGTTAAATAAAGCTGAATTTGAAAGATATGGAGAAGATAAGATACTTCCCCAGATATTTTCGGCTTTGGAAGGTGCTGATGAAGTCAAAATTCTAGATTATTTGAGATATGGAATAACCATCTTTATCAGGCAATGGAATGCGATAGTTCCTGTGACGATAAAACTTATTGATTTTGAAAATCCTGATAAAAATTCATTTCACTATGTAAGAGAACAACATTTCACATTTGCTAATTTAGTCATAAGGCCAGATATCACTTTGTTTATCAATGGAATCCCTATTGTTGTAATTGAGGGAAAGAGCCCAGTCTTGCCAGAGACTGAGCCTTACTTAGAAGGTTTAAACCAGATAATGCGCTATCAGAAAGAAAATCCCGAACTCTTCAAATTCGTTCAATTTGGGATAAGTGCCGATGGTTACAGATATCCGTACATTCCAACTTTACCAAGAAGGGAGATAACCACGCCAAGAGATTTTTCCTTCTGGAAGAAGGACAAGAAGGAAGATATTTTTTACCTTCTTGCTCCAAGGCATCTTATAGACTATATTGGTTATTTCATATTTTTCATCAGAGACAAAAAGGGAGAAAGAAAGAAGATTCTAGCGAGGTACATGCAGTATTATGCAGCCAAACGAGTTATGGGCAGAATCTCAAAGTACCTTTCAAAAGAAGACGAAAAAAGAAATGGTCTGATATGGCATTGGCAAGGCTCTGGAAAGACATATCTCATGTTTTTGATAGGAAATCTTTTCCTGCACAGATATCAGGATAGAAATCCGCTGGTCTTCATAGTCATAGACAGACTGGAACTGCAAGAACAACTTACAGATGCCATGAAATCCATAGAAAACAAAAGATTGGGAGATGTCAGAGTTGTGGAGAGAATAGAGGAACTAAAGGAAATTATTAAAAATGCTGACAGAGAGTGGGGCTTAAAGATAGTAACTATCCAGAAATTCCAACCTAAAGAGATAGAACTTAAAAAAACCATCAAGAAGAGAGAAATCCTGTTTTTGATAGATGAAGCACATAGGAGCCAATATGGAGACCTAGCTGCAACAATGAGAAAGATTTTTCAAAATGCAATGTTCATTGGATTTACCGGTACACCCGTATTTAGGAAGTATAGAAACACTTTCTCCCATTTTGCATATCCACCAGAGGAACCCTACCTAGATGTATATTTCATACAGGACTCTCAGAGAGATGGTTTTACCCTCCCACTAATCTATAGACTCATAGAAGAGAGATATGTAGATGTTCTTCTCAGTGAAAGAGATATTAGGGATATAATTGACAATTACGAGGAGGATGAAGAACTCACGGAAAAAGTAATACTTGGAGAAATAAGCGATATCAAAACAAAACTTAGAAAAAACATTAACAAACAAATCATCTTCTTGTCTGGCGAGAAAAGAATTAGAAGAGTTATCGAGTATATCCGGAGTTGTATAGATCAAGACACTGAGAACTTTAGATTCAAAGCGATGATCGTTGCAACAAATAGGAAGGCTTGTGTTATCTACAAAAGAATTCTGGATGAATTTTATCCTGAGGAATTTAGCGAGGTTGTGATGTCTTACCAGGCAAACGAGAGAGATGATGAGATCCATTCTTTCAAACAAAGGATAGCTAAAAAATACGACTCGGACTGGAGTAAAGCAAATAGTATAATCAAAGAAAAATTCATCAAAGAAGAAAATCCGAAGGTGCTTATAGTTACTGACATGCTACTGACCGGATTTGATGCTCCAATTCTCAAGGTTATGTATCTGGACAAGGTTCTTCATTATCATAGATTGTTACAGGCTATAGCAAGAGTTAACAGACCATACAACGAATTAGAAAAAACCTGTGGCCTGATTGTCGATTCGGTCGGACTATTCAAACATCTACAGAAGACTATCAACATCTATAACTATCTCGCTAGAGAGAACACAGAGGAAATCAGAAGGGATCTCAAAAACGCATTCAAAGATAGCAAGGAAAATCTGGAAGTATTAAGTAAAAACATAAGTTCAATCAGAGCGAAACTGAAAGAACTCTACGATATGGATATAGACTGGATTAAGGATAATTTGAGGAGTGATCCCGAGGTTATCCCCTATATAAAGGAAAAAGTGGGTCTCATCTCTCTGCTGTTTGGTAGAGACGACAATGCAACCAAGCTTATAGCAATCATAAAAGATACCCTAAACATTTACAGAGGGCTTGGGGCAGACCCTAACAAATTAGACTATAAGGACGATATAGAGATTCTTTC
>JAGGWT010000145.1 GCA_021163455.1 Thermoplasmata archaeon
CCCGTATATTTCAGAGTAGAGGATATTGTCGGGAATGTGTACGAAACGCAGAATTATGCTGATGCTCTGATTATCGGTAAAGACACGACACCACCAAAACCTTTCATAAGTCCCATAAGAGTGTGGCAGTGGAAACTTCCCGTTGAGATTTCATGTTACATACCTGAGAACGGGAGTGAGGTAACGAGTGTTATCATTATGTACAGATATTCATCCGATAACACAACATGGAGCGACTGGAAGGAATACAACTCAACAGTATTCTCTGGATGGTACAACTTCTCGTTCAATCCGGTGGAGGGAGATGGATACTACGAGATAAAAGTAGAAGCAACAGATGCCGCTGGAAATCATGGAGTATCAAAGATCGTAAGGTTCGGTATAACAGAATTTCCAACCATCGAGGTAAGCGCCATGCTGCTTCTCTTCACCGCTCTGATTGCAGTTTCGGCAATTTTAATCAGGAGATGGGACTAACCTATATAACTGAGGTCCTCTTTTCCCCTTTTTAATCCTTCTTCGAGGCTTCTTAACTGCTGGGCTATGGCTTCTATCTCACTTGCTTTTCTCTCCAGTTCGGTCATATCTATCTCCAGATTCAATGCCTTGCTCAGCACTGTGAGAACGGCTTTAGCACTCTTTGGGTCAACGAGGTACCCTGGAGTTTCGCCCATCAAACACACACCTTCCATACCATAAAGCCTGCCAAGACCGAGCAGAAGACCGCTTGCTCCAATTATACCTCCGCCCGGCTCATTTTCTTTGAATATGACACCGTACTTTTTCATCCTGTTGACCAATCTCTTTGATGTTGCCGCTCCAAGGACCTTTGGCTCCTTTATTTCTCTGCCCAGACCGTATCCTCCGAGGGTGAATATCTGTTTCACGTTGTACTCCCGTGCTATCCTGAGTATGGCATCGGCAAGCTCATACTGCCCACTTGATGAAAGACCCTGGTAATCACCTGTCAGGAGAATAAGGTCTCTGTGTTTCTTGGACTTTGCCTTCCAGTAGTATAACTCATTGTTCACCAGCTTTATGATTCCATCAGCATTTATGAAAACCTGAGGAGGGAAATCCTTGCTGTATATCTCCACAAATTTTTTTGCTCCTATCTCTTCTATAAGATGTTCAACCGCAAGCTTCCCAACATTACCTATACCAGGAAGTCCTTCTATGAGGATCGGTTCTTTCAGTACCGGCTTCCTTCCAACAAATTTAACCACAATCTCTTCCATTTAAACCAGACCCTTCTCCAGTTTTTTAAGATATCTCCTGTATTTACCATACCTGTCCTGGGGAGAGAATCTGGGAGGTTTCTTAACGATGGTTTCTCTCCCGCATATCTTGCATATCTCTTTCATCGTATAAATCTTACAGTATGTGCAATATCTGATATCCACCTTCTTCATCTCTTCTCTATCTCCCTTGTGAACTCACACTCTCCGTCATACTTCTTTATGTACTCTCTGGCTCTCTCCACAGCCTTTTTGAGTTCATCCTCCGCAACCTTATAATCGGGAGCTCTCACCACTATATTATAAAAAGGTGCACCTCTGTAAGTCACCTCTATGGTAACGTCCTCATAGTTACTCTCCTCAGAAAGCTGGAGAGCCTTTTTAACATGTTCAACCCCATCGGGTCTGAAAGATGCGATTTTGAGGTATCCCTTTATCGTGACAAAGGGTATCTGTATGTTTTCTCTGGCAACCTCCTCAAAATGTTTGAACCACTCACCAGAAAAACCATCCTTCTTGAGCGTCTCAGGATCATAAGCACACTCTTCAAACGCAGCGTAAAGGGTTCCGTACTTATCAATCAAATCCTTTGCAAATTCCTCATAGCACTCCTCGATGCTTTTACCCATTCTCTCTGCAACGATTTCAAGGAGTTTCCATGCTTTCTGCTCATTTTTCCATTCCTGTATCTTCTCTCTCCTCTGATGTTCGTTCACCCTTTTGAGAGAGAGGTCAATGTGACCTTTTCTCCTGTCAACCTGCATAACTTTGCAGACTATTCTCTGATTCTCTTTGATGTGGTCCCTTATCCTCTTTATCCATCCAGGAGCGACCTCAGATATGTGGATAAAACCCTCCTTTCCCGGATATTCCTCCAGCTCAACAAATGCTCCAAAATTCTGAATGCTCTTGACTCTGCATACAACCAGATCGCCTTCTTCCGGGAAACCCTCTCTCTTCAACATATCTATTCCAATATTTCAAGCACCTCTCCTCTAATTTTCGCCTTCCCTCCCCGCGGCTCCGCCAGAACGGCGCCGCATATGTGGCATGTAACCGTCCTGGACGCTCTATCAAAAAGTACCTGCTCATTACCGCAGTCCTTACATCTAACCCTGATAAATCTGCTTCTTACCTCAACCATACTCACGCCTCCGCCAGCTCAAATTTCTTTGCCCTGATGGTTGGTGCGTGATGTTTCTTGCCGCATTCCGTGCATTTAAACCTTATCGCCAGTCTCTTGCTCGTCTTTTCTCTATCCTTTGGCTTTGGTCTCGGGAAACCACCATAACCTCTTGTCACCCTTCTGAATCTCCTCTGTCCCGCTTTCAGTTCGCTTGCCTTACTCTTTTTGACCTTCTCTATCTCATGGATGGTGTGTTTCTTGCAGTACGGACAGTATCTTTTCACTTTCTTGGGTAGTTTCATGCCTATCTCCACCTTTCGGGGCGGTGAGAGTAGTAATACCAAACCTCATATAAAAAGATATAGCCATCTACAGGATAAATGCTGTAACTTTGTAGAGCTGCTCTCAAAGTATGCTCTCAGCCGCTCCCTTGCTCTCAAGGATTTTGAAGATACTCTCCGGAAGACAAACTATATCGTTTTTCCTCAAATTGTACGTTCTCATATCAGGTCCCACAAATCTGGGTATGTCACTTTTTATGAGAGCGATGAATCTCTTTTCCCTTCTCTCTTCTCTGACCTCTTTCTTCGCCTCTTCCTTTCCCTCCAGTATGACTTCCCTGTACCTCTTCAGGCATTCCACAATATCATCAAACAGTTTCTTTTCGTTCTCCAGAAAGAACCTTGTATCCGGCCTGCCGCCGCGCACTTTTGAGAGAGCTGCAAGAACTATCTTCTTTTCCCTCATCTTGTATATATCACGGATAATCTGGGTGGCGCTTTTCAATTCGTCAGATATCAGTTTTTTCTTGTACTCGTCTTTCTCGGCTTCAAGATTTTTCTTGAGCTTCTCTATGTATTCTTTCGCCTTCACATAAAAATCTCTTCTTATCTCTGTAAGGTTGTTTTTCTCATCTCTCTCGGTCTGATGGATGGTTCTGATATCCCTGTAAGTCAGATCATCTTCCAAATATGACCCCCTTAGAACAAAAATTACTCAGAGTTGATAATCTTTGCTATACCCCTGCCTGCGAGGAAAACTGCAACATACTCGGGAACCCTGCACCTACCTTTTGCAAGGTCAAATGTCTCCCCCTTAACGGTTATGGTAAATTTCTCTTTGAGTTCAACAGTAACCGGGTCATCACTGAACACAACAGCATCGTACAGCGGGTCAAAATCTTCAAGATCATCGATATCTATCGGGCATACTCTGAATCCGGTTTTACCGTGCAACGATGTTGGCAATCTTATCAACCTCTTCACATCGCAGGTAACCGGTTCATCTGTTTCTCCGGCAACCGAGGAGATGGCTATTCTTCTTATTGCAGCTTTCAGGAAAAATCTCCTTATGAATGGTGACTGGTCTATCCGACCTTCTCTTTCTATTCTTAAAATCCTATCCGGCGTCATCTCGCTCTTCAATCTCTCTATATCCTTCTTTCTTATACCTGTCTCTATCAGAGACCTCACAACATCTTCGTTATCGAGATTCTTTATTATGTCGATTATGCTCCTTCCTATGCGCCCCCGCCAGCCGGGCTCATCGGGTCTAGGAATCTCCAGTCTCTTTATGCTCCTCCGTCTTCCAATATCATCGCCTTCCACGATTCTCTCTTTGAAAATGATTCTCTCATCTATCTCCTTGCCTATTATGTAGTCCACGATTTCTCTTCTGCCTGAGCTATCCAGATGTAAAACTCTCGGGTCTGTAACATGGCAGTGGTATCCTCTTCCTCCACTGAAATAAAGTTTCACGTACTTTTCATCAAAACCAAAATCTCCAAGAATGAATTCCTCAACAAGCCTCGTGAATTCTTCTTTTATTATCATCAAACCCTCCTCGTATGTCCTGGCTTTTTTCTTTTCCAGATGGTCAAGGTCGAGGTCAAAAATCAGCTCTGCACCCATCCACCCTTTCTCCTCCATGGTCGGTGCTCCCGGATTCTGATAAAAGGCAGATGAATAATAAGCGTGGGCAGGGATCATGTTTGTGATATAGTTAATCAAATCGGACTTTCTCTTAAAAGAAAGATGTCTCTTCATCATTTTTACTCCAAAAGGCATGAAGGCGAACTCTCTCTTTCCAAATCTGTCTGGAAGTTCGATTCTGTTTTTTCTGTAGTATTCACCAAATCTTTCTTTCAGAAATGAAATGGTTTCATCTTTCTCCATCCTGGACGTTCTATCTCTGACAAAGTTTTATAAGTTTTGATTGGATAAGCCACTGGGGATATCATGGAAGAAAGTCCAGATACATATCTGGCAATGATAGAAATGTACAGGGAGCAGATGGAGAATATAGAGATGCAGAGCACCTATATCAAAGCCATTATAGATGACTATGTGAAGGCAAAGCTCACCATCGAGAATCTTGAGAAGAGAGAAAAGGGAGAGATACTGATACCAATAGGGGGCGGTGTATTCGTTCCAGCAAAATGCGAGGATGTATCGAAGGTTCTTGTTTCTGAGGGTGCAGATATAGTGATAAAGAAAGATTTGAAGGATGCAAAGGAAAGTTTGGACAGGAATATTAACGCTCTTCAGGAAAATCTCAAACAGCTGAACGAGATGTATCAGAGGATACAGAACAGGATAGAAGAACTCTCGGAAAAAGTTAGAGAGATGGTGGGAGAGAGAAAGGGATAAAACATGTTCAAATTTCTGAAAAGGAAACTCAAAAGAATCGAAAAGAAAATAGAGGAAGAGCTGGAAGAAGAATTGAAGAGAGAGGAGAAAGAAGAGAAAAAGGAAGATGAAATCGAAAAGAAGATAGAAGAGGAGATAAAGAGAGCCGTCGAAACAAGAAGAGAAATAGCAAAAGCCATCAGTGTGGAAAAGCCGAGAAAAAGAGCAGCGGTTAGCGATGAGAAAATAGACGAGATTCTCTGGGATCTTGAGATGGGTCTCCTCGAAGCTGATGTTGCTCTATCAGTTGCTGAATCCATAAAGGAGCATGTAAAGGAAGAGCTCAAATCCCTTCCTCTGGATAAATCCTCGCTTGGAGAATCGGTGAGAACCGCTCTGAAGAATGCCATAGCGCATGTTCTCAAAACAAGCAGTGGAGATTTCTCAGAAATCCTCAGGAGTGAAAAGAAACCCTTCGTGATACTTTTTGTAGGAGTGAATGGCTCCGGTAAGACAACAGCCATAGCAAAACTTGCACATTATCTCAAAAAGCACGGAAAAAGCGTTGTGATTGCTGCAGCCGATACATTCAGAGCAGGTGCGATAGAACAGCTGGAAGAGCATGCAAAGAGGCTGGATGTAAAGCTGATAAAGCACAGGCAGGGCGCCGACCCTGCTGCTGTGGCATATGATGCGATAGAACATGCGAAGGCGAAACGTAAAGATTTTGTGCTTATAGATACAGCCGGAAGAATGCAGACGAACGTAAATCTTATGGATGAAATGGCGAAGATAAAGAGGGTTGCAAAGCCAGATATGGTGATATTTGTTGGAGATGCACTCGCTGGTAACGATGCTGTCGAACAGGCAAGGAAGTTCAATGAGGTTGTCGGTATAGATGGTATAATTTTAACGAAGGTGGATGCTGATGCAAAGGGTGGCTCTGCTTTGTCAATAGCATACACAATAGGAAAACCTCTTCTGTTCATAGGAGTTGGTCAGGGTTATGATGACCAGATTCCTTTTGAGCCGGACTGGATGATAGAGAGAATATTTGGAAAAGATTAAACCAATCTCATTCTCTTATATCTCCAGGTAATGACATCTATGGACTCTCTTTTAAGTAATTTTATGAGGTCTTTGTCCACGGTTGCAACAACTGCGTTCATTTTTCTGGCCAGCAGTGCAAGGTCTCTATCCGCATCATTGATATCCTCGCTTTTGACAATCTGGAATTCTTCATTTCTTATGTATTCCAGAATCGCCTTTGCTATCCTTTTCTTTGAACCCTTTGAATGTTCGGAAAGCTTTTTGAGCTCGTTAATGACCGATTCAGGTATGGCGAATTTTACCTTACCCAGTTCCAGTGTTATATCATCGACGAGGGGGAGCTTTCTCTCAAAAATCGAAAACAGTACGCTTGTATCCAGAAGAACCACTCTACTTCTTGATGATACCATATCCTATTAATCTCCAGCGCCCCTCCACCCTCCTGCTTATCGCCGCCTTTTGCCCATCAAAACAGCATACCGGTATTTTGAGATCTATTGATGCAAAATCTGAGTATGCCTCTTTGGTTATACCCACGGTGGTGGCTGTTCCGACTGTCAGCATGAGAGGCTCCTGTGCTTTCAGAGGTTCAACCTTCTTCTCATCCACCGTACCGACCGCTTTTTCAAGAAGATGAACTTCCAACTGTAGCCTGTAACTCGGCTCTGGAAGAGTTCCTGGCTTTCCAACAACCTTTCCAACAAGTGCATCTGATTTGGTCATGGCAGGGTCCAGTTTTGTCCCTATTGCAAGCAGTCCTCCTGGACCTGCCTGCTCAACAAACCTTCCCCCGGTCATTATGGAGGTTATCTCCGTGGTTATTTTCTGCCATTCCTTTCTTCCCATTCTCTCTATTATTCTTCCCGGAGATATCTCAACCTCATCCCCAACCCTGAAGACTCCCTGCAGGAGAGAGCCACCTATCACACCACCCTTAAGATCTTTCGGTCTTGTACCGGGCTTGTTGATGTCGAAACTTCTTGCAACATACATGACTGGGTTCTTTGTCAGGTCTCTGTGAGGAGTGGGTATTTTCTCCTCGATCGCCTTTATAAGGACATCTATGTTTATATCGTGGTGGGCACTTATCGGGATTATTGGAGCATCTTCGGCACACGTTCCTTTCACGAAATCCTTTATCTGCTGATAGTGCTTCATAGCCTGTTTTTCCGATACCAGATCTACCTTGTTCTGAACAATGACTATATTTTTTATACCTGCAATTTCCATTGCCATAAGATGTTCTCTTGTCTGGGGTTGAGGACATGGCTCATTTGCAGCAATAAGCAGGATGGCGCCGTCCATCAGTGAAGAACCCGAGAGCATCACCGCCATGAGTGTCTCGTGACCTGGAGCATCAATGAAAGAAACGACTCTCAGTAACTCTGTTTTGCTTCCACAGTAAGGGCAAATCTCCTTTGTTGTGTAGTTTCTTGGATCAGGACAGTTAGGGCATTTGTAAAATGCCGCATCTGCATAACCGAGTTTTATGGAAATTCCTCTCTTTATCTCCTCTGAGTGTTCGTCGGTCCATTTTCCTGTGAGTCTCTGGGTTAGGGTAGTTTTACCGTGGTCAACATGCCCTATCATCCCTATATTAACTTCCGGCTGTTTGGGGAGACTATTCACTCTTCACCTCACCCCTTTTTTCAGCCAGTGCCAAAAGCTCCTCAATCGGTTTTGTACCGTATTTCACTACCTTCATGTTTATCTGCACTATGTCCGCTGAGATCGTGTTTCCGCGTACCATCTTCTTCTTTCTTTTTCCTTTGATATCTGGATGATACCCAACGCCTCCACTGAGAAGCAACCTTCTTTTACCCATTCCTGGAAGGTCTGGTCTCATTGGGAAACCATCCTTGTCGGTTCCGCCTGTTATCTGCAATCTGTATCCCGGAAGCGATACGAATATTCCATCCACCTCATCGCCTATCTTTTTACCTATCAGCGAGTTTGCATGCGCTCCGGATACCTGTATCTGATATGACTTTCCCTGTTTCACGTCGTTCACAACGACCTTGAACTCCACCATTTCATCACCTTCAGGTTTTGCTTGTAATAGGTTAATATTTTAATAAGTTATTGCTGACGGTTATTTTCGGAGTGAGTGCTTATCTGAGATGGTACAAATCTGCAACATTTATATACGTTGAAAACAATAATTTTATCGCAAAAGGAGGCGATTCGTTCGATGAGAAAGAATGCGTTGTCGATAGTGGTAATAGGTTTACTGCTATGCTCTGTTGTAGCAGTTGTAGGAGCTAGCGACACAGGAGTATCAAGTATAAAGACTTTCTCGGTTTCTCTGCCAGAGCCGGTGTTTATCGAAAAAGAGAATGGCTACTTGGCTGTGGAGCTGGATGGTGCAACGTCCAGTCTGATGAGAGCAGGCAAACCTGTACTGCCTGTGATAACAAAAACCTTTACCTTCCCTCTGGGAACCAAGATAAAGAACATAGATGTCAGTATGAACATGAAGAAATACACGGTGAGCAAGAAAGTGGAACCGGCACCAAAGCCTGTCACAATGGATGATAGCAGGATAGAGGGTGATCTGATATTTGAAGATAAAAGCGTTTATGATAGCAAGGGCCTGTATCCAGAAAGCAAATACAGCATAGATATGGGTGCCGGACTCAAAGATGGTATGCATGTGCTTTATGTCAATGTGAGATGTTATGCACAGTACTCCCCATCAAGGAACGTGCTTTACATACCTGAGCAGATAGATATCAAAATATCATACTCCCTTCCTGAAAAATCGCTATTCAAGGCAGATGAAGAGTACGATTTGGTGATAATAACCGATGAAAAGTTTAACGAGAGCGCCCAGCGCCTGGCGGAGCATAAAGAAAGCGTAGGTATGAAGACGAAGGTTGTTACAACCCAGTACATCTATTCCCACTATGAAGGGAGAGACCAGCCGGAGCAGATTAAACTATTCATAAAAGATGCTATAGAGAAGTGGGGAGTAACGTATGTCTTACTGATGGGGGGAAGAAAGGGACAGACGCTGGACTGGTATGTACCAGAGAGAAGGAGCAACAATAATGCAGATATGGAAAGCGGATACTCAACGGACCTTTACTATGCTGACATCTATCGAGTAGATCATGCAGGTAATGTGTGGTTTGAAGACTGGGACTGGAACGGAAATGGAATATTTGCAGAGGCTGAAAAGCCGGGTCGAATAATAGACCGCATAGATTACTATCCGGATGTTTATGTTGGACGACTGCCCGTCAGATATACATGGGATGCTGATACTGTTGTGGATAAAATCATACACTACGAGAAATCTGACAATTCATGGTTCAAGAAAGCCATAATGATATCAGGTGATACATTCCCGCCATCCAGAGGAGGTAGTTCTGCAAGAGAAGGGATATACGAAGGAGAGTTATCGACAGGTGAAACAGCAAAGTATCTCAAAAAGGCAGGATTTGAGATAGAAAAACTCTGGACGTCTCTTGGTACGTTGAACAGTTATGAGGATGTAGTAAATGCATTTAACGAGGGACCTGGCTTCATTCACTTCGCAGGCCATGGTAATCCTGCAGTTTGGGGTAATTTCCTGCCTGATGCACAAACAGAAGAGGAGTTTGTCATAGGTATGACCATTCTCGATATATGGAAGTATTCAAACGGATATCATCTACCAATCATAATGATAGGTGGCTGTCATAATGCCCAGTTCAATGTTACTATGCAGTATCTCCTCGAGAGAAACGAAAATGAAACACTGCACGACTGGTTCTATCCCTATGACACAGCCTCGCTTCCTCTGATCGAGGAGGATGGCGGCTCCATCGCGTCGATGGGGTACACAGGTTATGGATATGGATACATAAACGAGTACTGTCTCAAAGGTCTTGGAGGATGGATTGAGCCGAGATTCTTCTACAACTACGCTGTTGGAGGGAAGGAGTATCTGGGTGAAGTTCACTCGCAGACAATAACCGATTACATATCAATAATAGGTGGTGTCAACAGCGATATCATCGATAGGAAGACAATAGAGTCATGGGTTCTTTTGGGAGACCCGAGTTTGAAGATAGGTGGATACGGTATTGAGAAATTCGACGATGAGCAAAACACATATGATGACTACAATGGAGATGTATCCTTTACCGAAGTTAATGCACCAGTATGGAATAAAGGAATGAAATGGAAATACAAAATAAGTGATGTAGATTTCACTCTTGATGAGGTCGAGGGAAGATATGTAGATATACACATCAAAACCGGTTATCTGGAGCTGGTTGTTGATGATATCACTTCAGATACATACGTAACAAAGTTCTCCATGCCAGATTCTGATATACGCATGGACATAAATTTCTGGATAAGAGAAGGTGAAGCACCTATCGTGATATCTGGGAATGTGAGTAAGGCAGTGTTCTCCGGTTACATATACTGGGACAAAGAGAACATGGGCATTAAAGAAATAGATCTTGGATTCTCCGGTAAATTGGATCTATCGAGTCTACCACTGAACCTCTCCGATAAACCTCGATTTGTGTTCTCTCTTCTGAAGATACTACCATTCAGGTTCAACATAGACCTCCAGATTGAATTCAATCAATCGTACCAGCTTTTCTCGTTCCCATTGGTAACGGGTAAGTCGTGGGGTCTGCCTCCAGCACAGATGACAATAGACGGCACCGTAAGTTCAAAGTGGTTCCAGGTCCTGAACATCCTGAACAAACTGACAAAACTGTTTGGAAAAGAGATTGTTCCTCCAGAACTTGAGGACCTTCTGCCGGTTATAAACATCCGTAAGGTTCTGGAGATCTACAACCTCTCAAACGTCTTCAACCTCCCACACATCGATGACCCGCTCTACAGAGATCTGCATCCGTTCCTCTGCAAGTCCCAGAGAACCATAACAGTAGATGCGGGAACATTCAATACAAACGAAGTAACAATGATAAGAGGTATCGGGCAGATATTCTACTCCCCTGATGTAGCCAATGTGGTCAAGATACAGGGCAACTTCCATGAGCTTCTACCAATAGTGGAAAACATAGAAATGGAACTGGTAGAGACTGGCTAAACGAGGTTGCCCCCTTTTTATTTTTAATTTTTTGCATTTTGTTATGGCATATCACATACTTTCCGAGTGTTATAAAGTGGCCAATGTTTGCGTAGTATCAACTTCTAGCGAATGATGGCGGGTCTTGTTTTTGAAACAGTACTTCATGATCGTGATGGCAGTAAGATAGAACGTAAAAGCCGGGATAATTCTTCCATCTTGTACTCAATATTTGCCAATAAAAATAAAGAGAAAAATGTTGCTCAACTAGAAGAACTTCAGCACGCTCAATTCATCGACCTCTTTGTTCCCTGCCAGGTCATAAGCCTCTACAGTTATGGTTTGCTTACCGAATGCCTTCTCATCCCATGTCCAGCTGTATGGTGGGGATGAGAAGCCGGCTTTCTCCTCACCATTTATGAGAATCTTTACCTCACTTATCCCTGAATTATCTGTAGCCGTTGCCTCGATGTCCACAGATGTAAATATTATCCATGTTCCAACGAAAGGAATGGATATGCCACCGATGTACAATCTGTTTCTGAGTGGTTTCTCTATGCTGACCTGTGGTTTCTGAGTATCTATTGTGAATGTTCTTGTTGCTGGCTCCGGATCTATGTAACCATCGGTATCCTTTGATCTAACCATGAAGGTGTACTGACCATCCTCGAGATCAGTGTAGGTTACTGTTGTTTCGCTTGTCCATTCAGACCAGTCGCTGTCATAACCTTCGAGTTTGTATGAGTAGAGAAGTTCTTCTGTTGGTGTGAAATCATCGGTTCCTGTCCAGACGAATGTGACATCTTTTGAATTGATATAACCCTCAGGTCCTGATACAATTGTTGTGTATGGCTCCGATCTCAGTACAGTAAATGAACGACTCGCTGGCGTTGGGTCTTCATTTCCTGCCTCGTCCATGGCTTTTACCTCGAAGGTGAAAGTCCCTGCAGGAAGGTTTTCATATGATACACTCTTTTCGAGAGTCCATCCCGACCAGTTGTCATTAAATCCTACAAGTCTGTAAGAGTACAGTAATTTACTATCTGGTGAGTAGTTATCACTGCCCTTCCACTCAAAAACAACGCTGTTGGTAGTGATATCTCCGCTTGGACCGCTTATGATTGTGGTATCCGGTGGTGTGGCATCAACTCTGAATGTGTGCTCTGCAGGTGTGGGGTCTTCGAGATCTCCGACTTTGGACTTTACTTTGAATGTGTATACTCCATCTTCAAGATTGTAGTATGTAACACTTGTATCGGTTGTCCAGTCAGACCAATCGCTGTCATATCCTTCGAGTTTGTAGGAGTAAAGTACTTCTTTGGAAGAAGTTGGAGGTATATCTTTCAATTTTAAAGATGGTGCAGCCGAAGTTGCTTTGACAGAATAACCATTGGAATCAAATATGGCAGCTATCACCATTATGTTATCCTGGGTTATATCTCCATATCCGTGAGATGCTCCATCCCAGGTTACAGTTTCCATGTAAGTTTCTCCGGGACCCATGGTGATAGGTTTGTTTATAGCAAATCCAAGAAGACCAAAGTGATATGGATCTCCACTGTTATCGTTCCATCTTGATTCAATCTCTGTAACATAAACTCTGACATGCCATTCGTTGGACTGAGAGTCACTGGTAACAGCCTTCCATTCAAAAGTTATATTCCTCTGGTTGGTTAACTCATCTGGTACTTCCACCAGTTGGGTATCAACAGCATTGTTGGTAGCACTTACAGTTATTGTCATTGAAGCATCGCCATTCCAGACAACATCAAGATCAAGATCAACATTTGGAACCTTTCTCTGCCCCGCTATGTCCATCGAAGCTTCCTGCATAGCCTCCTCATCTTCTGGATCGGAACTGGGGCTTTCTCCGACAACCCTTGTATAACCTCCATCATAGAAAACTGTCGGATAACCTGTAAGACCTAATTCCTCACATCTTTCGTCAGCCTCACTGTTCATATCAGCAACCAGAGTAACGTATACGAAATCTCTGGTGCCTTCGTTGTAGATGCTCCATAGTGCATCAGACACCGGGGGACAATGACCACACCAAGTTGCTGTTCCGTATTCGCCCAGCACAGTATGTGTGTACTCTACAAATCCCTCTTTTCCACCTGATGCGTCCGTTTTATTAAGCATCGCTGGCGTCAATGAACCTACCATCATTGCCATTACCACAGCAAAAAAGCAAACCGTTTTTGTAATCGCACCTACCCTCATCCTCTCACATATTAATAATCGTCTTTTTAATATTTATATATTCCTGATTATTGAAATAAAATGCCGGCAAAATAATCATATCCTAAAGGATGTACGCACCTGCAGATATACAGTTAAAAAATTTCAAAATCTTTAAAAAAGCATGAACAATCTTCTCTGCTAACATGGGTGAGGATGTGACAGAGTTTATATGGTACTGGGAAAAGGGTAGCATGAGAATCTACACGAGAAGCAGAGAGGCGATGGAGAAAGCAAAGGAAAAAGGGCTCTCCATAATTGGTAAAAGAATACAAAGGAGATTCTCCGGTAAAAGTTAACATCGGAACATTTTTACACTGATTCATGTTTACATTCCTCCCATGGACATATACGATTATCAGAAACTCCTGAAAAGGGTTCAGGAAGATGAGCGTTTGAAGAGACTTGAAGATACGGAGAGATTCACTATACCGAAGGTTGATGTTATTTACGAAGGTAGAACCACCATCCTTAGAAATTTTGAAAAGATATTATCCACACTGAACAGGGATGCCGACCATCTGTTGAAGTTTTTCTTAAGAGAGCTGGGTACAGCTGGAGAGAAAGACGGAAGTAGAGCCATTTTTCAAGGCAGAATTCCTGCACACCAGATACAGAACAAACTTGAGGAGTATGTCGAAACGTTTGTTCTGTGCCAGGAGTGCGGAAGACCAGATACCCAACTCATAAAGAAAGACAGGCTGCTTCTCTTGAGATGTGATGCCTGCGGTGCCGTCAGAAGTGTCACAACAAGAAAGAAAAAGGTGCTTGCTCGTGTTGGAGAAGAGTCTCTTGAAGAGGGAAAAGTTTACGAGGTGACCATCACGGATATTGGGAGGAAGGGTGATGGTATAGCAAGATACGGCAAATATACAATCTATGTACCAAATACAGTAAAGGGTGCAAAGGTTAAGGTAAAGATAGAGAAGATATCAGGTAATCTCGCTTTCGCGAGGTGTGTTGAGCAGTAACTGCAGGCGTTAGTTTTATATGCTTGATGTTTATTGCCTTCTCTGACCAAGAGTCCGAAATTTATTTAAATTGCAAACCCATATATAATAATATCCAGAAAGGACCAAGGAGGAGAAAAAAATTGGTAAAGAAGTACAAGAACTTCGAAGAGTTCTTCTCTTCTTATCAAAAACTTATCAGGGAGGAAATAGACAGGAGAATAAAGGATGAAGATATGAGATACGCACTCAACGGAGGGAAACTTCTGAGACCTTCTATTCTCATGCTATCCTTTGTTGCATGCAATGGCAAAAATTTCGAGAGGGCTATGGAAAGTGCGATAGGTATTGAGCTTGCCCATTCAGCTTCTCTCATACACGATGATATAATGGATAACGATAAAGAGAGAAGAGGTAAACCCGCTTTCCATGTCAAAAAAGGGATAGGCAAAGCAATCCTCACTGGCCACAAGATGATCAACGAAGCTTTTCGCATTTCCCTCAAACACGGAAAGAAAAACGCCCAGATATTCCTTGATAGCTGGAACGAAGCAGTTACTGGACAGATTCTCGATATAGATGTAACTGCAAGAATAAAAGAGCTTATAAAGAATAAGAATATCGAAGAAATTATTCGAGAGTACTTCAACATAATCAATCTCAAAACCGCATCTCTCTTCTCGGTCGCATGCCGCGCCGGCGCCATAGAAGCAAAGGCGCCTGAAGATCTTATCGAGAACATGGCAAGATATGGAAGAGAGGTTGGCATTGCCTATCAGCTTGCCGATGATCTGGTTGATATGCTGAGCGGAAAGTTAGATGATAGCATAATGCTCGCGGTTGCAAGATTTAAGGAACATGCCGGAGATGCTGACACTAATGACCTAACGGATCTTTTCAAAAGCATTGATAAGGAGTTTCTAAAAAGCATGTACATTGAAGAAATCAAAAAACACATAGAGAAGGCGCAGAGCATAGTTTCTTCTGAAAAGCGTATAAATCCAGATTTTGCCAAAATACTTAAAGAGGCTCCTGTTTATATAGTCAACAAGATGCTTGAATCCGTAGGGGTGGTGATATAAGTTCAGGCATGGGAGAAAAAGGCATTCTGTCACCCTTCACTGTAGTAACATCTGTGCTCACAGGCTCGTTTTTTCCGCTTCTGGGCTCCTTCTTTGCTATCATATTTACAGGACATGTATACTGGGAAGGGGTGATACTGACTGCCTTTGGAGGGTTTATGGCTCATTACTTTCTGGCCCATACCATACACGACCTTGTTCATTCAAAGATAGAGAAGAGAGTTACAATGAGTAAAAGAACTCTCAAAATTTTGCTTGCAGTAACTCTTGTGATACTCCTCTCCATAGCAATCTATCTTTCCATAAAATGTGGATGGCCTGTTCTTGTGTTTTCAATTATAGGGGCAATTGTATGTATGTACGCTGAGGGGCTTCTCCACCACGAATCTCAGATGGCTTTCGGTGCCATGTTTCTCGTTATAGGTTCATTCTATGTACAGGCTGGATATCCAGATGGTGTAAGCAGTGCCATATCCCTGGGTGTCAAACCCTGGATAGAACTCATCTTCCTTTCTCTGTTTGCGTTTTTCAGTCAGTACGGATGGTTGCTCTTTTACCGGCTGGATGATTATAACTGGAGTAAGGAGATCAAAAACAGGAGTATAATCTTAACAAAGCTGGGCCTGGTTTTTCTGGTTATGGTCTTTGTGGTGCACACTCTGATGTAAGATTTTGAGAAAAGATCTATTCGAAGATATGAGAATTATATGTCCAAGGAAGGTCTGAGTTAATTTTTCCTGAACCTCTTCATATAATCAGGGTCATCTTCCTTCCGCAGCCTTCCGCCAAAGAACTTTCTGTTGAGAGATTTTATCGTTCCGGATGTTCCTATCGTTTTAATATCCACTCTCTGGTCGAGGATTCTATCTATAGAGTTTAGGAGGGTTATCACCTCATCCTTGTATATATGATAGCAGTGGACTATACCCTCCTTTCCGTTGAATCTCGTCAATCTCAATCCAACCTCTTTCCAGCTATCCCCAAAAAGTTTTCTGCAGTGATATCTTAAACCGGCTTTCAGTTTTTCTCTATCTATCCCACTCTCCGGCTTTACCACAACGAATCCTATATACCTGTGTCTTTTCCTTTTACTCTGATTCGATTCGCGGAGCGAGAAGGTAGATGGCACGGGCATTCTTATCAGCAAAATCAAACTCCAGCTTGATGGGGTTATCGTTGCCCAGATAGATGGTGAGTGGCTGGTCTCCCTTTACAGGTTTTATCATGCTGCTCAGATACTCAACCGAAAACAGACTCCTGCATTTTTCCGGTGCGTTGAGTTCTATCAGCAAATCCTTTGGCAGTTTTAGATTGACGGTATCGGTATCGCCCTCCGCAAACAGTTCAAAGGCATCTTCAGTAGCGGTAAGGGCTATGTGGTCTGATATGCTCTCTGATGCTTTAACACCCTGAAGCAACTCTGATGCTTTTACAGTTATCTTGGCAGGAAGGTTAAGATTCGGTACCTTTGGTTCGGTCATTCCTGTTGTGTCAATCAATCCTATTTTTCTGGTGAGGTTTCCTATTCTGATAATGAGCCTATTTGACACATCATCAAGTTCCATTTCCACAGTATCCCCAGAACTTGCAAGTTTCATCACACTTGCAAGTTTGTCAAGATCAATGCCTATCTCTGTTTCATCAGCTTTGTACTCCTCAAATGCTGATGCACCAATGCTCAAGTCAACCATCGCGACATGCGCTGGATCTACCGCCCTCAGGCTCATGCCGGCGGGCGTCACATTAATCTTCACTTCGTTTACCAGTGGTGAAACGATGTCTATCATTTTTTTCAGGATATCTGCCTTTATTTTTGCCTGAAACATCTTTTTCCTCCTTTTAAAAGCCTCTCTTTCAGAGATAATACAATCTATGTTTATAATTATGACGGTTCTACTTTTGTTCTCTCTTTTTCAGGATTCCTATCACTGCAATCAGGGCGATTATCAGCAGAGAAACGGAGATATCAACACCGGGTGTCTGATTGTTTGAAGAAATCACCTTTTCAAATGAGACGATGGGATATTTGTCCTCTACGGTTTCATTCTCCTCAGCGGATATAATATATGGAGAATCTCCTATACCATCTCCATCATTATCTGTACCGTTGTAATCATCCCAGTAGTTACCAACCTCCTTATGATACCATTTGTTGAATATCCCTGCATCATGAGCATTCTTTTCGTTCATGGTGAAATTATTCATGTATATCGTGTTGTAAAATGAGCCGCAGCACAGCCAGCAGCCGCAGTTTTCGTTCCATCTTATCAAGTTATTCTTTATTTCGTTGTATGACGAATGGGTTACGTATATACCGTAGGTGTTGTTTTCCACAAGGTTGTCCTCTATAATGTTGTCTTTCGATTCATGCAGAAATATTCCATAGTGATTGTCATGAATGTGGCATTTTTTTATGACATTGTTAGACGAAAATGCCATCAGCAGTCCAATGATACTTTTGGATACATCAACGTTTTTTATACTGCTATCAGTACAGTTTACCAAGATAATCTGGCCCACCTCTTCCGACGAGATAACAAAGTTCGAAACGTCATTGATATAGTAAAGCCCTCTTCCGTTGAGGGTGTTGCCAGAGATGATATGGGTATTCCAGTTTTCCAGAGAGCCGCCGACTATGTTGATTCCCCCACCAGTGATGGAATTATTCAGGATAGTGACGTTTGTTGAGAAGAACATGTAGATGCATGTATTGTTATTTGCCTCTATCCTGTTATTGATTATTTTCACATGGTCTGTATATGAGATTGTTATGATGGATGTGCTTCTCTCGCTACTGGTTACGGTGAAGTTCTCAAAAGTGCAGTTCTTTCCCCATATTTCTAGGGTTGCGTGGTTCTCCTTGACACCATTTATTACAGTCGTGTCTCTGTTCTCTCCGATCAGTTTCAGAGAATTCACGTATTTTGGTATAAAGATGTTTTCGTTGTATACACCGCTGTACACATATATCACATCGCCATCAGTTGCATTGTTAACGGCTTGCTGTATGGACGTGTAATTTCCATCCCCGGTTCCACCAACATAGAGGGTGCGAGCATTCACATCATGAATGAAAAAGATAATTGCCGAAGCCAGCACGAAAAGGAGTGCCACCATAATGAACGATTTTCTTATCATATCTACCCTTATGCTCTTTTTGTTATTTATTAATTTTGCGAATATTGGTGGGTCCACTGGAATCCAGGTACACCCTTTTCCTTGTTCGTATCCCTGGTGCATGTCTAAGGAGGAGTTCATAGAGGTGGTATGGTTTCGATATCAGTTCACCGGTGCTGCTGCTGAAAAACCCATAATCACTGTGTACACCCCACTTTCCTGCACCCTCAGCGGGCTTCATACCGTGATCCGAGATAATGTAAATGATGGCATCGGGACATTTCTTCTTCACTCTCTTTGCAAGCTGGTTGATTTCAAGATAGTACTTTAACATCTCGAGCTTGTTGCCGGCGCAAACGTGTCCTATCTTGTCAAGGAAGCAGGTGTACCAGAATATAAGATCATAATCTCTGTCGAGGGCAGAGAGTAATCTTTCACGATCTTCCTTGTATAGCTGGATTGCATACCTTATATAGGGTTTTCTATTTCCCCTGAATGCTTCGAGCAGAAGTTCCCTTGCAGTACTATTGCTCACCACTCTACCATATCCAGGCAGACCATTTGTCCAAGACTTTTCGAATTCGTGAAAGATGGTATGGAGGTTCTTTTTCTTCACATAGTCTGCGGTCGACTCAAAGGGGTTGCCACCTGTCACTGGAAGAACCAGATGATTCCACACCCATATAGTCGGTCTGTGTGGGAGATACCTCCCGAGTTTCTCAGCAAGTTTCACCCGCATGCTGTCCATACCAGCAAGCAACGTGTGGAGTTTCCATCTTCTCATCACTTCTCTGTCTATCTTGCCGGTTATCATACTTCCCCAGAGCGGTGGCGTCACCACCACATCATAATCTGATAAATCGGTTCTGCAATGAGCCCTTTGCAAGATGTATTCGAGTTTCCATTCCTCCACGAGAGAATACTCCAAACCATCTATGCCAAGCACGATAATCCTGGTAAAGTCATCAGACATTTTCTTCCCCCACTTTTTCTTTATTTGTCTCTCCCAGCATGGGGTGGAAACGCAGATCGTTGATGTTTTTGATTTCGTTTTGCTGTCACTTTACCCGTATAGATCACCCCCAGCATCACTGGAATCTCTATCTCTTCATAAAAATGTATCTTCGGACCTTCATATAGATATCGGTGCATTTTCTTGGTACTTCCGGTAGTTTTTCAAACTTATTGCCTATCTTCAGACCCAAGATCCGCTCTGGATAACAACTGTACAAAAATTCCTTTAAAAGTAGAGCAACAGAAGAGTAATCGATGATAATAGTTGGCAATGTTTATAACAAGGAGGAGGCAAAAGAAATAGAGTTTATAGCAAAGCTGTTCATAGTTGGAAAGAGAGCCAGATTTCTGGCTCGTAACTGGTTTTCAAAGGACTAAATATCCTGAAAAGGTATAACATCACAGCACCCGCACGGGAAGCACATTGTTTTGAGATTTTTTGTTGAAAGGTTTCTTTCCTGAAGAATTTTCTTTAAAATCTGTGCAATTCTGATAATCCTGTCCGGGTTGGTCTCACCAACTCTGCATCCCTTTCTCTCGAATCGTTTCTTTATTTCTGGATTTACTCTGATTGCTCGAGGATTAGGCACAGCTCCAATATCTGCGATTCTTTCCATAGTTTTTACCACATCTGCATCACTTTCCCCGATACCGTAGATTACGTTGCTCATGACCTTACCTCTGCCAAAAATATCAACAGCACTCTGGAGAAAATCGAAGATTTTATCATAGTCCATATATCCACAAATCCTGTCAAACAGCTCTCTGTTTGCAGTTTGGACATTTATCTTGATTTCGTCGGCGCCGGCAGAGTACAGTCTCGAGATATGCTCGTCGGATTTGACCACGGGCTCGACACCAAGAGGTATATCTGGATATGAGGTTTTGATTATCCTTACAAACCTCTCGATTTTGTTTATATGGTCCTCTATCGAAGGATAAACACCAGAGGTTATGGCAACAGATTTTATGTTACCTGAGTCCATGGCTTTCCTAACAAAATCCAGCAATCTTTCCTCAGGTATCGAGATGTTACCTGCGGTACAGAATAGGCATGAATAGATGCATCTGTTTTCGATGGAGATAAACAGCTGTCCGGGAGCGTGATATCTCAGATCAAGAGATTTTGCACGGGCGCGTATCCTGTTGTGCTCTTTTATGATCAATCCTTTTTCATCCTCTTCAAGGACAAATCTTTCCGGATTATCGGATATCCTGAGTTTGACTCTTTTTCCACCGAATTCCAGTCCAATAACCTTTTCTCCCGAATGTGGACCGCTTTTTGGTCTTTCTATGGACATGTACTTCTGGATGTGCTTCGGAATGTATATTCGACCATATGATATGAGTTCTGCTTTGAGTTTTGTCAGGTCATCGATCAGAATATCCCTGGTATC
>JAGGWT010000031.1 GCA_021163455.1 Thermoplasmata archaeon
CTTCTATCCACACTCTGATGACCTTTTCCTTCAAATCTTCGTCATCTATCCACTGCAGTTCGGGAATGAGCTTTTCAAGGTCTTCTGTTGATGTCATCGAACCGTAATTTCTCTATCATATTAAATAGTTGATGTTTCCTGTTACGAGCTCGAAGTGCCGGGTTGAATGTCTTCAATTAGGCTTATCTCGTCAAGTTCTCTATCTGATAGGGCAGCGTACGGTATGTAACCTCTGCTCCGGCACAGTTCTATGTAATCATCGATTCTCTGTTTATTTTCGCCAGCATATCCAGAGGCGTCATCTACATAATCAACACTGAGCACGGGTTTGTTCATCGTGATGATCATATCGAGGAAAGGCATCCTGTTTTCCGAAATCCAATCCATCTCTTCCTTGCTCCATTTCTCCGTACCATTGTAAAACAGGTCTTCCGCTTCGCCTATGCTGAGATATGCTATGGGTATGATTCCTTTATCCTTCATCTTCTGAATTTCATCAGGAGAATATCTGCCTTCCTCACTTCCATCTCTTGAATAATCTATCACTATAAGGTCAAAACCACAATCGGCTAAAGCATCAGAGCGAATGCCATCATCATGGAGCCGGATCTATTCTAGTGACCTGTGAAGAGAGTTGTTTCTTGTTTCTTTTGTGGACCATGAGGGTTATCTCGAGAATTCTATTCCTTGGCAAACATCCTTACATTCTCCGTGGAGGCAACGAATGTTACAAAAGCTTTAATAAATAAAAAATTCAGAGAATTATTCAAATAATTGTAATTAAATGATGGGTATGAAAATGAAGAAATCTGATATAGCAATAATGGTCATAACCATCCTGATTGCTTCCGTCCTTTTTTACAGAGCAGGGTACGTTCCCCCAAAAGTTATCGAGGAGGAACCGATAGAAAAACAAATTCCCCAAGAGAACTTAACTGTACAGAAGCCGCCGGAGCCGCCGTCTTCTTTTATCATACCCTCAAGAAGAACCCTGACATCCATAGATGAGGGATGCCACTACAAATCCATTCTGATAAATAGAGAGTGGTGGTATTTCTCTGCCATATTCAACGATAGCTCTGAACTTGATGGCTGGGGAGTTATGATAAGTTTCAATCACATGGCGTATGGTGATTTATTTGGACAGTTCAAACCAGACCTTCTGACTGTTGTTCTCTATGATGATAGCGGCAACGTTTACGGAGGGATGAAGAACGATTTCAGGGGTACGCTGAAAGCAACGACTCCGGGCGTTGATGTGAAATTCGAGAACTCATGGGCTGAGGGAGAGTACCCAAGGTGGCATGTTCATGCTGAAACCGGAGATGTGGGGTATACAGAGCATACAGTTGTTATAGACCTGGATTTCTTTGCCCATGCTCTTCCAATATGGACATTTAACACGAGGTTATTCAATGAGTCAAAGAGTAAGTTTGCAAGCTATGTTATACTTGGATGTGAGGTCAG
The DNA here is from genome assembly GCA_021163455.1 of Thermoplasmata archaeon. Taxonomy (GTDB): domain Archaea; phylum Thermoplasmatota; class E2; order DHVEG-1; family B18-G2; genus B18-G2. The sequence continues at coordinate 1,468 of JAGGWT010000031.1, forward strand.
TGGACAGGTAACAATAGACGGAAAAACTTACAGCGTTGGAGGTACCGGGTTCCATGGACACTCATGGTCACCCATCTATCTGAGGAAGTTTTTGATAGGTGGTTGGGACTGGATGCAGGTTAGATTGTCAAACGGCTGGGTACTCTACATAAGTAAATTCTACCCATCATCCAAAGTGGTAGCCAGTATAAATCCATTCGGAGCCCTCATAATATCCACGGGAGGAGATTCTGTCACAGAGTTCAAAATCTTCGACCTTGAGCCCAAGACGTCGGAAAAAATCTTCCTCTTCACGAAGTTTCCAACAAGATTCTATCTTTCGGCAAAAAAAACACACAATGTTTTGCTTGAAAGGATTGATCTTACCATGAGTCTGGATATAAAGACCATATCGACCTATCAAAAGGTGTGGAAATTCCCGACCTATGTTGGCTTCAAGGTAGGAAAATGTGCTGTTAATGGCTCCATATCATGGCTGGATGGTGGACAAAGGATTTCTGTGGACTTGGATGGAGAGGGAAATGTCTGGATAACCAGGATGCTCCCGTAAGTAGTTCCTATAAAAAAGATATATACTCCTTATTGTATAAAGGGTTGGGATGACCCAGATATCAGAAGCAAAACTTGGTCATATTACAGAGCAGATGAAAGATGTTGCAAAGGAAGAAAATATCGATGTAGAGGTCATAAGGCGGAGGGTCGCCGCCGGAAAGATAGTTATACCATACAACCCGATACATTCTCCACGTTCCCTTGGCATAGGAAAAGGATTGAGAGTAAAAATCAATGCAAATATAGGAACATCCAGGGATCACTGTAATCTGGAAGAAGAGATTGAAAAGGCGAAGGTAGCGATAAAGTATGGAGCCCATGCGGTTATGGATTTATCCACAGGTGGAGACCTAGATGAGATAAGAAGAGCCCTTCTAGATGTGGTTGATGTGCCTTTTGGTACCGTACCAATCTATCAGGCTGCGGTTGAAGCCATAAAAAAGTATGGCAGTATAGTTGATATGAGTGAAGATGATATGCTAAATGTTTTTGAGCATCAAGCAAAACAGGGTGTGGATTTTGCTGTAGCCCATGTTGGGGTAACAAAAGAGAGTGTAAAGAGATTGAAAAGACAGGAGAGAATCATACCCATGGTCTCAAGAGGAGGAGCTTTTCACACCGCGTGGATAATACATAACGATGAGGAAAATCCTCTTTACAAGAATTTTGATTATCTTCTTGAGATAGCTAAGGAGTATGACCTCACTCTCAGTTTAGGAGATGGGATGAGGTCTGGAGCAACAGCAGACTCCAACGATAGAGCCAAGTTTCAGGAACTCCTTATAATCGGAGAACTGGTGGAGAGAGCAAGGGAAAAGGGTGTTCAAACAATGGTAGAAGGACCTGGTCACATGCCTCTAAATCATATCGAAGCAAACATCAGGGTGATGAAGACTGTAACCAATGAGGCGCCTTATTTTGTGCTCGGACCTCTTGTTACAGATATTGCACCCGGATATGATCATGTGGTAGGTGCAATAGGAGGAGCAATCGCAGGATACTATGGAGCTGATTTTCTCTGCTACGTTACACCTGCAGAGCATCTATCTCTGCCAGATGTCAATGATGTCAAGGAAGGTGTGATAACTGCCAGAATCGCTGCTCATGCTGCAGATCTTGCGAGAGGAATAGATAAAGATATAGATGATGAATTCAGCAGAGCGAGAGACAGACTGGACTGGAAAAAGATGTTTGAACTGGCTATAGACCCTGAGAAAGCCAAGGAATACAGGTCAAGGAGGCCACCTCTTGAAGACCCATCAACATGCACAATGTGCGGAAAATTGTGCGCCATAAAGATAGTAAACAGGTATCTCAGGGAAAATCAACAGAAGGAGACAGTATCGAGAAAAGCCACCGGGTGAAATCCCCAAAGCTCTGTGCAAAAGGTTTTGTGTGCGATTTTTTAGATAATAATTAATAAACTGATTGTATTATACCTCACTTGATGAAGGTGCATCTC
>JAGGWT010000065.1 GCA_021163455.1 Thermoplasmata archaeon
AAGGAAGGGCTAACATGCTTCGTCTGGAAGATAATAGGCGTAGTCGTATCTACCTCAATGCGGTCACCCTGCAAGAAGCAAAAGAGGATACAGCAGATGCAACAGACCTCTCTCTCTTCGTGAGAACCTCGGACGAGGAAATTCACAAGTGGGATAGAGAAAAAATCGTGGATGCTCTGCTCAGGGAGACGGACATAAGCGAGGATGCTGCAAGAATAATAGCAAAGGAAGTGGAAAAACTCATCAGAAATCTCGGTCTGAACTATGTTACGGCACCTCTCGTCAGAGAGCTTACAAATGCAAAACTCATAGAATATGGTCTTGAACATATAAGGAGACAGCACACCAGACTCGGTGTTCCACTTTATGATGCAAGGCAGATCATTATAAATCCCAACAAGGAGAATGCGAATGTCCCTCATGGTCCAGAAGCAACGAACCTGACACTTGCGGAGAGGATAAAGAAAGAATATGCCTTGATTGAGGTGTTTTCACAGGATGTCGCAGATGCTCACATGCGGGGAGATATACATCTGCATGATCTCGGGATGATTGACAGACCCTACTGCTCCGGGCAGAATATAGAATATGTTAAGAAATTTGGTTTGAACCTTCCAAATGCCCTCTCCATAGCAAGACCTGCAAAACACCCTGAGGTTCTTATAGAGCAGGTTATCAAATTCTCCGCCGCCCTCCAGGGGCATTTTGCCGGTGCAATAGGATGGGATGCATTCAACCTGTTCCTTGCCCCATATCTCGTTGGTGTGGATGAGAGAAGAATGAAACAGCTCGCGCAGATTCTGATATACGAGTTTGCGCAGCAAGCCGTAGCAAGAGGTGGGCAGAGCATATTCAGTGATATCAATATATACTGGGAATGCCCGAAGCATTTCGAGGATGTTCCAGCTATAGGTCCCGGAGGAAAGTACACAGGAAACACCTATGCTGATTATGTCGAGGAGGCGCAGAGATTTGCTATGGCGCTGTTTGATGTGTACTATGAAGGGGATGCCCAGGGCAGACCATTCTTCTTCCCCAAGCCAAATGTTCACATGACGGACAAATTCTTCTCAACAGAGGGGCATGAAGAGTTTCTCTACAAGATAAGTGAGGTCGCCGCTGAGAAAGGAAACACCTACTTTGTGTTTGACAGAGGAAATACGGCAAAGATATCAGAGTGCTGCAGACTCGCCTTTAATCTGAGCGATGAAGATCTCGAGGATGCAAAAGAGCCCTGGAAGATGAGATATTCCGCGATGCAGAATGTGACAATAAATCTCCCAAGAATAGCTTACGAGTCCAATGGCGATGATGATAGATTGTTTGAGAAACTCAGGGAGAGGATAGAGCTCGCCGTAAAGGCGCATCTCCAGAAAAGGGCTTTCATAGAAAAACTCCTGGGCATGGGAAGAAATGGTCCCTTGGCTCTTCTCGCTATGGATCTCGATGGAGAACCCTACTACAGACTTCACAGGGCAACATTTTTGCTGGGAATGCTTGGATTGAATGAGATGGTCCAGTATCACATTGGCGAGGAAATGCATGAATCAGATTACGCTTACAAATTTGGTCTCAAAATTATAGCAGCGATGAAGAAGATCGCAACTGAACTGAGTGAAAAGTATGGTATAAAGTTACCTCTTGAGCAGACACCGGCAGAATCAACTGCATACAGGTTAGCGAAACTGGATATGAGGCACTACCCTCTGCAGGCAACAACCGTTGTGAAGGGCGACAAGAAGAGAGGAGAGATATACTACACGAACTCCACATATCTTAACATATCTGTCCCGCTATCTCCGATCGAAAGGGTGAAGCTGGAAGGTAAATTCCATCCCCTTATAGAGGCAGGCGCACTCACGCATATATGGCTCGGTGAATCAAGACCCGACCCAAGAGCAATAGCAAACTTTGTAAGAAAGACATTTCTCAACACTCAGAACGCTCAGATAGCATTCTCGCCCGAGTTCACCCACTGCATGACCTGTGGAAAGGTATCGAGAGGTCTTCATGATGCATGCCCGCACTGCGGCTCTGCGGATGTTGATGGCATAACGAGAGTTACCGGATTCTTCTCCAAGGTGAGCTCATGGAATAAAGGAAAACTTGGTGAACTCAGGGACAGGGTGAGGACTGACCTGAGCAGATTTGCTCCTTAAAGCGTGGAGGTGGGGAGGAGACCTCTCCTCCCTTTTTTATACTTGGGAGGAAAAAACGATGGAAATAAAAGGATTCATAAAAACATCCCTTATAGACTGGGACGGGAAGATAACATCCGTAATCTTCCTTCCAAACTGCAATTTCAGATGCCCGATGTGTCATAACTATGGTCTCGTTCTCTCACCGGAACGATACGCATCTTTGGACTTTTCAGATATAGAGAGATATATCGTTGAAAATTCGGATTTCCTGGACGGCGTGGTTATCACAGGAGGTGAACCCACGCTCCACAGAGACATTGATGAGCTGTGCATGAAATTGAAGAATCTCGGTATGAAAGTCAAGCTCGACACAAATGGTTATTATCCGGGCAAGATAAAAGAGCTGATTGACAGAAATCTGGTGGATTACATTGCAATGGATGTCAAATCCCCGCTGGATAAGGAAAAGTACAGCGCGGCGGCGGGTGTAAAAATCGATATTCAACCGATAAAAGAAAGTATCGAGCTCGTGAAGGAGAGCGGTATAGATTATGAGTTCAGAACAACTGTTGTGCCATCTCTACACACGAGAGAAGATGTTTTGAATATCGCGAAATCACTCTCTCCTGCGAAAAAATACGCTCTTCAGCAATTTATTCCGGAAAATGCATTCGATGAAAAACTCAGAAATGTGAAACCCTATGGCAGAGAATTCTTCGAAGACCTTGCTAGGGAGTGCAAAAAGTTTATAAAAGAAGTTATTGTTAGGGCATAATCTGGGGTGTATGCAAAAAGTATATACACCTATTGTATATTTCTGGTAGAAGTAATTGAGGTGATAAAGATATGCAGCCAACGAATATGGCATATGACAGGGCAATAACTGTATTCTCACCCGATGGTAGGCTGTTTCAGGTCGAGTATGCAAGAGAGGCTGTAAAGAGAGGAACGACGACCGTTGGACTGAAATATAAAGATGGAGTAGTCCTGATAGTGGATAAGAGAATAACTTCTCGCCTGATAGAGCCTGAGTCCATAGAAAAGATGTTCCAGATAGATGACCACATAGGATGTGCAACCTCTGGTTTGGTGGCTGATGCCAGGGTTCTTGTTGAGAGGGCAAGAATAGATGCACAGGTTAATGAGATCACCTACAACAGGAAGATAGAGATAAAGACACTGGTCAGAAGATTGTGCGACTTCAAGCAGACATATACCCAGTACGGTGGAGTGAGACCTTTTGGAACAGCCCTTCTCATAGCAGGTGTAGATGATAGCGGTCCAAGATTGTTCTCAACAGACCCATCTGGAGCTATGATAGAGTACAAGGCAACGAGCGAAGGCGCCGGGCGGGATAACGTGATAGCTTACTTCGAAAAGCATTACCGTGAGGATCTAGATAAGGATGAAGCCATTATCCTTGGATTAAAAGCCCTCAGCAAAGGAGTGGAAGGTAAGATAAATCCTGATGCTATCGAGATAGGTGTGGTGGATTCATCTAGGAAGTTCAGAAAACTCTCGAAGGAGGAGACCAAGGAATATATAAAGAAGGCGTTAGGGGGAGTGTAGTTGACAAGTCTGGAAAAGGCTGTAATAGCGAGATTAACGATAGGGGATGACCATTTCGAGATACTGGTTGATCCAAAAGCAGCTGCGGATCTCATAGATGGAAAAGATGTAGACATCATGTCAAGTCTTGCTGCATATGAGGTTTTCAAAGATGCAAGGAAGGGAGAAAGGGCATCTGAGGAATCTATCAAGAAGTGCTTTGGTACAACCGATATCGCAGAGGTCGCAAAGCAGATCATACTGAGAGGAAACATTCAGCTCACGACAGAGCAGAGAAGAGAGATGCAGAAGAGAAAATTCAACCAGATTGTCGAGATAATAGCAAAGAACGCCATGGACCCGAGAACAAAGCTCCCTCACCCGAGAAAGAGGATAGAGCTTGCCATAGAGGAGGCTGGTGTTCATATCGATCCTTTCAAACCTGTTGACCAGCAGGTAAAGGAGGTTGTGGAAAAGATAAGACCAATCATACCCATATCCATGGAGCAGGTAAGGATATGGGTTAAGATTCCGGCAACTCATATAGGTAAGGCATATGGCATGGTTAGAAACTTTGGAACCCTTGTAAAGGAAGAATGGCAGTCCGATGGTTCATGGGTTGGTGTGATACAGATTCCTGCCGGTTTGCAGGCAGAGTTTTATGAGAAGATAAATGATATCACTAAAGGAAATGTTGAAACAAAGTTGCTGAGTTGATGGATATGCAGAGGAAAGGAAAAGTCACGAGAGAGTTAGTTCTACCCAGTCAGCTACTGGGTGATACGAAAAAATATAAAGCTGGAGTAGGAACATTCGTTGAGGACGGCAAGATATACGCTGAGAGACTCGGTATTCTTAATATAAAGGACAACGTGATAACCGTAACACCTCTGAGAGGAAAATACGAGCCAAAGGCTGGAGATGTCGTTGTTGGAATCGTTATCGAGGTGGGCGCCGCCGTCTGGATGGTTGACATCAATGCAATATACCCAGCATTCCTTCACATAAATGAGGTTCCATGGTTCGTTGAGGTAGGTAATACATCCAAGTTCCTGAATTATGGGGATGTGATTCTTGCAAAGGTCAAATCTGCTGGAGAGCCGGATAAGGTACAGATCACTCTTAAGGACAGAGGATTGCACAAGATAAATGGAGGTACACTTATAGAGACGGAGCCGACAAAGGTTCCGAGGATAATAGGCAAAAATGCATCCATGATAACCGCTCTTAAGAGGTATACAAACTGCAGAATATTTGTTGGCAGGAATGGAAGAATATGGGCGGATGGAACGCCTGAAGGAATTCAGAAGATAGAGAGAGCAATCAGACTGATAGAAAGGGAGGCCCACACATACGGATTAACAGAAAGGGTTCTGGCATTACTTAAAGGAGAATGATAGCATGTCTAAAAAACCGGAGGATTTGAAACTTATAGATGAGAATGGGAGAAGGATAGACGGCAGAAAACCGGACGAACTCCGTCCGGTCAAAATAAAGGCAGGTCCTCTCTACAGAGCGGACGGCTCTTGCTATATAGAGTGGGGTAATAACAAGATTCTCGCCGCAGTGTATGGACCAAAGGAGACACTGCCAAGACACGAGCAACACCCTTTGAAAGCGATAGTCAATGCGCGTTACAATATGGCATCCTTTAGCGTTGAAGAGAGGAAGAGACCCGGTCCCGACAGGAGAAGCATAGAAATCTCAAAAGTAGTTGGAGAGGCGCTTGAGCACATAATACTTGTGGAGAAATTGCCGAGAGCGACTATAGATATAAACATAGAGGTTCTGGATGCAGATGCCGGCACAAGATGCGCTGGATTGACTGCGGCTGCTGTTGCGCTTGCTGATGCCGGTATACCGATGAGAGATATTCCTGTAGCATGCTCCGCAGGTAAGGTTGATGGTCAGGTTGTTCTTGACCTGTGCAAGGAAGAGGATAACTATGGAGAAGCAGATATGCCTGTAGCCATAGCACCACGCAAAAAAGAAATTTTACTACTCCAGATGGATGGCCATCTAACACCGCAGGAATTCGATGAGGCGCTTGAACTGGCTATAAAGGGATGTGAAATCGTATCAAAACTCCAGAAAGAAGCTCTTCTGGAGAAATACATTAAGGAGGTGGGCAGGGAAAATGAGTGAATCGGTGGTTTCAGAAATAAAGAGAAAGTACATGCACAAGCTCGCACAGGCAAACAAGAGAATAGATGGAAGATCATTCAATGAGTACAGACCCCTGCGCATAGAGACAGGTATCATTAAAAAGGCAGAGGGGTCAGCCAAGGTGGAACTTGGAAATACAAAAATACTTGTTGGTATAAAGCTGGAGCAGGGAGAGCCGTATCCTGATACCCCAGATAGCGGTGTACTCACAACAAATGCTGAGCTAATTCCAATGGCATCACCGGAATTTGAGGCAGGACCGCCTGATGAAAACGCGATAGAACTTGCCAGAGTGGTGGATAGAGGAATAAGAGAGACAGAGGTTATAGATCTGGAAAAACTGTGCATAGAGCCGGGTGAGAAGGTATGGATTGTCTTCATTGATATCCATGTTCTCGATTATGATGGTAATCTCTTCGATGCATCCTCGCTCGCCGCCATCGCCGCCCTCCTGACGGCAAAGGTGCCAAATGAGAGATTTGATATGGGTGAGGATGAGCCCCTTCCTATAAAAAATGACCCTCCGATCTCGTGCACATTTGTGAAGTATGGTGGCGTGATAGCTGTAGACCCATGCCTTGAGGAGGAGATAATTGCAGAGGCAAGGTTGACTGTGGCTACCGATAAGGATGGAAACATCAGAGCCATGCAGAAAGGATTATCAGGTAGTTTCACCATAGATGAGGTCAGAAAGATTATTAAGGCAGCTGTAGATAACGGTGCTCGCATAAGGAAGATACTTAACGAGAGCACGGGTAGAGAAAATGGCAAAGAGAACTAAAAAGGTTGGACCTGCAGGAAGGTTTTCTTCGAGATACGGAGTCAAGATAAGGAAGCTCATAAGGAACATAGAGATCGTCCAGAGAGCGAAGCACATATGTCCATCATGCGGGCACAGAGCAGTAAAAAGAGATGCCGCCGGAATCTGGAGGTGCAGGAAATGTGGAGCAGTATTCGCTGGCGGAGCATATGTGCCAAGAACCGATACAAGTTTGAATATTGAAAAGGTTCTCGGTCTTGGAAGGGAGTAGTATGGTGAACTACAAGTGCGGTATATGTAAGAAGACCATTGACCTCAATGTTGAGAGCATAGGTTTGCAGTGCCCGTACTGTGGTAGCAAGATATTCTACAAGGAGAGACCTCCCATAGCAAAGAGGGTTAAAGCACGTTAGAATGAGAGAAGCCCTTATAGAGCTGGAGATGGATAGCGAGAGAGAGGCTACCATAATATATGAATCTGTTTATCCTGAAGTCAGGAAGAAGATTCCAAAGACAACGGTTAGTTTGGAGAGAAAAGGAAAGAAACTGATTCTTAAGATAAAATCTAGGGATACGAGTTCCCTGAGGGCAGCCTGTAATTCCTTTCTGAGATGGATAGAAACCGCAAAATCTGTGAGCGAGATTTTCTGAGTTTACAATTTCGTTAGGAATGGGTGGATGGAGGCAACCACTCTGAAAACTCGAGTTTACTCAAGAATCCTTTAAAAGGACTACAAATACGAAAAAATTATTATGCATTATTCTATTGTATACCCGTGAGGGAAAGAGAAATCATACTTATGTTGGTGACCCTACTTTTGTTGACACCATCAATTACACTCGCTGAGACCAGAACAGAGGAAACAGATATAGTTTATCCAGAAGATGTTGGTGGAGGGCCCGGAGATATAGTGCTTATAGCATACAATCTTCCAGAGTGTCTGGGTAGTAATTGGGGTCATGCACAAATATATCTCGGGAATTACAGCATTAATGATGGTGACAACACAGGTGATGGAAACTTTGCAGATGCTGATAGGCATAAAGTTGTTGAGACAACCTTCTACTCCGGTAATTGGGGTCTCTTTCGCAAATTCAGATACTATTGGATAGCGTTTCGTGTGATAATGGGCTGGGGTATAGGATCATGTGCAATAGAGTTTTTGAAGAAATTACAGCAATGTACCTACAGTGGGGAGGAAAGAAAGTGGGGAGGAGTGGAAATAAATAGCCTCCATGAAAGGCTAATCGGAAAAGGGGGCAAAATATGGGGCTATTGCTATGGTAGGGTGAATATGTCCAAAGTGGGGCAGAGTATAGGTAAAAATATAAGTGAAAAAGATGAGTTAAGCTTGAGGAAAGCAGCGATGGATTATGCCATCCAAAGGGCAAACAAAATTTGGCCAAGACTTGGATATACTGAAGAAGTACCGGAAAAGCAATCCTCAAGACCATTTGATTACCTTTCACCGTGGTATTACGACTCTAAACAAATGGACGAATTTACTGTAGAACAGGTCAATCAAAACCATTCGCTCGCAAAAACCCCTGACTATGGATATTACTGCTCTGAACTCGTATGGGCAGCATGGATGCATGCAGGGAAAGAGATTTTGGGTAAACCCATTGATCTCGATGGCGACAACACTACAAAGGCAGTCCTCCCGCGGGATATCTACGAAAGTGACTTGGTTGACTGGTATCACATCCATACAAAGTGGGTCATCTGATTCTTCCAATGAATAAAGAGAATACTAATTTAACACTTTACTTACCCAGATCAAACCATTTAATGTATTGATCGATTCAACCCAGAGGATAACTCTGACAGCAATTGGGCCCAGTAGAGAAGATGGTATCTCCAGCAGCGATAATGGTCAGTCAAGCAAGACATTTTTCACATCATTTTGAAGACCTTATTAGGGTGGGGGATGGTTATGTCAGTATAACAGAATCTGAAAATCGATATTTATCTGCTAAAACTCATTTTATGACAAGTGATAATATAGTTATACAAGAAGGATAGATGGTGCTGTATATCAACATCCTCTTTCCACTTGACAAACAACCGAGAGATATTTAATATACCCAAAATCAATTCGCTTTTCGAGATGCCCCTTTATTCCTATTCCAAACTGAACTGTTATCTTCAGTGTCCGAGGAGATACAGATTTGCATATATAGACAGAATAAAGACGGAGATAAAGGAAACGATAGAGTCCTTCACGGGAAACATAGTTCATGAAACCCTGAGGAAACTTTACAAAGACCTCATGTACGAGAAGATGAACACGCTGGAAGAGCTTCTCGAATACCTGAGAAACCAGTGGAGAAGGAAATGGAACGACAAAATTCTCATAACAAGTGAGGACTACACTCCTGACAATTATCTCAAGATGGCCGAGAGATTCGTAAGGGATTATTACAAGAGATATTATCCATTCAACCAGTCCAGAACCATAGCACTGGAAGAAAGAATCATCGTGGACCTCGATGGCACGGGCAGATACAAAATCTTAGGGTATATAGACAGACTTGCCTACAGAGATGGAGGTATATACGAAATACACGACTACAAAACGAACATGACACTGCCCATCAACAAGTACATCGAGCAGGATATCCAGTTACCGATATATGCGATAGGCGTAAAAGACAGATACCCCGATGCAAAGGATATAAGGCTGATATGGCACTTTCTGGCTTTTGATAGAGAGATAGAAATAAGAAAAGATGAGGAAGAATTCGAAGAACTGAGGCAGTATCTCATCTCACTCATCCGCCGGATAGAGCATGCTGACGAATTTCCTGCCAAACCATCTGTACTGTGTGACTGGTGTGAATACAAGCAGATATGCGGCGAATACAAGCACAGATACAAACTCGAAACGAGAACACTCGATGATTATCTCTCTGACAAAGGTGTTCAGCTTGTAGACAGATACGCAGAACTTCTCGAGAAAAGGGAAAAATTGCTGGAGGAAATCGACAGAGAGATAGAGAAGACAAAGAAGGAGATCATAGATTTTGCAAAGAGAGAAGGTCTCGATACCGTATATGGAACAAAGGCCAAGGCAAAGGTAATCGTTGGTAAAAGACATGTTTTCCCATCGAAGGGCGACGGCAGGCGCGAGGAATTGAAAGAAGTACTGAAAAAGCACGGTATCTGGGAGCAGGTATCGGATATTGATATCTACAAACTTTCAAGATTGATGAGGGATGGCGCATTACCCATAGAGGTCGAAATGGAAATCAGGAAGTTCCAGGAAGAGGAGAAAGTGGAAAGGGTGTATCTGAACAGATTGAGAGAGGATGAGAAGAGGTCCCTGAGTCCAGAGGAGGAATAGGAAATTTTTTCTATGATGAAATATAATTGATACCTGTTGATTATGAGATGTCTCATCATTGCGCTATCGTTACTTCTCATAATCCCTTCAACCCATGCCATATCTGGTGGAGAGGTTTATGACCTGCTTGTTATAACCCATCCAGAGTTTATCAGCGAGTTACAGGACTTTGTGGAGTTCAAAGAGACGAGGGGCATAAGGACAAAACTGGTATCTATAGAGGATATCTACGATGGTGTGTATTTCGAATGCAGAGGAAGGAATGATGCAGAGAAAATAAAATATTTCATAAAGGATGCATACGACAACTGGCATATAAGGTATGTTTTACTCGTTGGCTCAGCCAAAATGATACCCGTTCGTTATGTCTATCTGAATGATTTCAGCTCAACCTGGGAGTATGAGAGGAGATTCATAAGTGATCTGTACTATGCTGACATATATGATGAAAATGGAAACTTTTCATCATGGGATACTAACAACAACGGATTCTTTGGCGAATACAGGCACGAAATAGGTGATAAAAAATACAGCGACGACATTTATCCAGAGCCAGAAATAGCGATAGGCCGACTGGCATGCAGAAATAAAATAGAACTGAGAAATGCAATAAACAAGATAATGAACTACCATGGTGACAGCAGATTGCTCCTTATAGGGGGCGATTCCTATCCAAACGACCCGTGCGGAGACATTTCTGAAGGAATATATTTAGAAGAGGCTATAGCTGAGAAAATGCAGGGATGGAACATTTCAAGATTGTATCCTCCAAAAAACTTTCGCCAGATATCAAGCTACATAAACAATGGAGCCGGAATAGTTGTCATGGAGGGCGCCGGCGGCCAGCACATGTGGGCGACACATGAGCATGATAGCGAGAAATGGATATACTACTTCAGCTGGAACATAAGAATGTTGCGCAATGATATTTACCCTGTGGTTGTCACATCTGGAGCAAGGCTTGCAAAGTTTGACGAGAAGAGAGAATGTTTCAACTGGGTATTTGTTGCGAGCAGGCATGGAGCGGTTGCAAGTATAGGTTCTACAGGTCTATGCTGGACAGCCCATGGAAAGAATGTTACGGAGTTCTATCTCGGAAATCTTCATCTTCGTTTCTTTGCGGAATACAGGAATGCCACTTATCTGGGGGATGCGTGGAGAAACGCTATCATATCCTACCTCAGGTCTTTTCATAGGGATGGTGTGGTAGAAAAAGCTTTTCATCTGAAAGCTGCTGAAGAGCTGGAGTTATTCGGCGACCCTACTTTGCAAATATATCACGTTACATCATGTGATGTGAAAAATTCCAAGAGATATCTGTACGTTGGTGGTACAGGTGAGGGAAATTACAGTGATATTCAATCTGCCGTGGATGATGCTTCTCCAGGTGATGAAATCATTGTGCTTTCTGGGGTGTATAATGAGAACGTAACAATCTGGAAGAGTTTGACCATCTCAGGATATGGAGCAACTCTTAAGGGACATTTTGATATCTCTGCTCCCTCCACGATAAAAAGCTTCAGAATAGAGGGAAGTAGTTACTGTATCTCCTGCGAGAGTGAAAACGTGACTCTGAAAGACAACACCATCGTAGGATATTATGGAATTCTCATGAACAATTCAGAATACTCTACTATATCAGACAACACCTTCAAATGCATCTATGCTGTAGTAATGGAGAATTCCAACCATGTTAAAATCAGAAACAATAGCATAAGGAATAACTGGTATGGAATATGGAGCGAGGGATGCAGATTTCTCGATGTAGAAAAGAATAACTTTTCATTTAACAGATGGTACACACTATGGCTTGAAAGAAGTGACAATTCTCTCATAAGATGCAATACCTTCTACATGAACTGGTACAGCATATTTCTTTATCATTCAGATGGTTGCACAATCGAGAAAAATATAATCGTTCACAATGAGCATGGTCCACAGATAGATTTCTCATCGAACAACATTCTCAGGATGAATGACATACGCTACAACGAGCATTATGGCGTATATGTTGATAACGCATCAGCGGGAAACAGGATAGAGAAGAACAATATTGTGGATAATGCACACAACGCGAGAGATGATGGGAAGAACATCTGGTATAACAACTACTGGAGTGATTACATCGGGTTGAAATACAGGATTTTAGGGATACTCAGGATACCGAAACACATCTCAAAGTTCAACTTTGACTGGTGCCCTGCTACCAAAGAGTTTGATGTGATGGGATGCCATCAACATTATGAGGCAAATTGATCCAACAGTTCCTTTATATTGATGTAGTGCAGTTCGTTTTTATGGGACTGCTTCTTTGAATCGGCAAAGGAAATAGCAAAATCTCCCGTGTCTGGACAGTATGACCATTGATGGAGGTCACAGAGAATCCCTCTACCTCTCGATATCATCTGAAAGATGAAGAGTACTATGTCTGTTTTCCCTCCATAGACCTTTCTTAGGATGGAGATGCTGGAATTGAGATCGATTTCTCCCCATATGTTCTCGATTTCCCTGCTCATCGCTTTGTACTTTCTCCATATGGGAAAGAACGGAGAACCTACAAGGGTTGTCAGAAAACCCATCACTCCTCTGGGGTTGTACCATTTTCTCTGAGTTGCTGCAAGTTCAGGATCAATAAAGAAATTTGTGCGCCTCACAACTTCTTTGATCCTCCAGAAGGGAGCATTATCCTCGATGGGGTCATCCCAGGAACCAATATAGCTGTGATTCGCAGTGACCTCGACGATATACGCAGTTTTTCCATCGGATATTATAAAATTCCAGCCCAGTGTACTGTTTGACAGCATAACATGTATAGCATCATCTATTGTATCCATCCCATCCAGAGCCATCTGGAGTCTGAACTGGATGGGCATTCCTTTCAACGTCTGGTCAGAGCTCCAGCATGCCTGTATGGTTATGACAATACCCTTCTCGTTGAAACCCTCATAGAAGTTTATCCATCCTGCCAGGGTTGGGATGATGGAGATCTTTCCTCCATCGAGCTTCCGTATAATCAGAACAGAGTTTTCCTGTACGTATTTTCCAGTTACAGGGTCTTTTATTATGAGTGGAAAATCCAGGCTTCGCACATGATACAGTTTACCATCTTTTGTGGCATTGCCCCATGATGCATAGCTGAAACAACCAAGGTCTATGAAAGGAACAATCATATATGATACTCCCAGCTCTTCAAGAGAAACGTTGGCGCCATCCGCGATGCCCTGTAATTCGGAGAGATAGTCATCAGGTATGTATGCTTTTACGGTATTCCACATTTCAAGAAGCTTTTCATATGATGCAATCTCTTTCCCGTAACTGATAAAAGCTCTCACATTCTCCTGCACATCTTCCTTCAGAAGGTAGCCGTGCTGAAAACCAAGTTCGTAGAAAGAGCCGTTTGTGAACAGAACCTTTACGCCATTTATATTTTCGATATGCGCATCCCTGAGCAGGTCTTCAACAGAGCTTTCCGTGGAATGGATTACAGAAATTGAAGGCAGGAGCAAAAGCAAGGCGATGCATAAAACACTCCACCTAATTTTTCTCATGCTATCACTTTCTGTATCATTAATGTGCATATTGCGTATAAAAATATATCTACAATTGACCATAAAATGTCGGGGGCGGGATTTGAACCCGCGACCTCCTGATTTCCCAGCGAACCCTCGAGCTGCGCTTATGAGTCAGGCGCTCCGCCAGGCTGAGCCACCCCGACCCACAGGAATAATTTCACTTCTGGTATTAAAAATTGTCTCTGATTGATGGTGTTCGTTTTTCTGTAATCTATTGCTGCTTTTTCTCGAGAACCCGCTCTATCCTCTCTTTCAGTTCCCTTATATCAAAAGGTTTTTCTATGAAATCCTCGGCCAGGAAGGAACCTATCTTATGTGCCTTTTCATCAGTTCTTGCAGTTATGAAGATTATCGGAATATCCTTCCATTCCTCTTTCTCTCTTAACCTGTTGTATATCTCCCATCCACTCATCTCGGGCAACATTATATCAAGCAGTATAACGTCAGGTTTTATTTTCTCCCTTGACAGCAGGCTTATACAATCCTCACCGCTCTCCACACCCATAACCTCAACACTATCATCGATAGCTTCAAGCCCCTCTTTGACTGTTATCAGGATG
>JAGGWT010000088.1 GCA_021163455.1 Thermoplasmata archaeon
ATAGTTTGGAAGTACTTTGATGACATAAGAAAGATACCAAGATGCTCAAAGCACGAAGAGAAAATCAGGGAGTACATAGTAAACTTCGCTAAAGAGAATGGTTTCGATTACCAGGTTGATAAGGCTGGAAACGTTGTTGTTAGAAAACCAGCAAGCGCTGGGATGGAAAATAAGCCAACCGTGGTGCTACAGGCTCACATGGATATGGTTTGCGAGAAAAACAAGGATGTGGAGCATGATTTCTCCAAGGATCCCATAAAGGTCAAAATCGAGGGAGAATGGGTAACAGCAGATGGTACAACTCTGGGAGCGGATGATGGTATAGGTGTGGCTACTGCTCTCGCCATACTCACTGATGAGAATATCAAACATCCACCGATAGAAGCGCTGTTCACAGTAGATGAAGAAACTGGACTGACAGGAGCGTTCGCACTGGAGAGGGATTTCCTGAAGGGCAGAATATTGATAAATCTCGATAGCGAAGAGTTTGGAGTTATATACGTAGGCTGCGCCGGCGGAGGAGATTCGACAATAAAGTTACCAGTGAAAAAGACGGACATTCCATCCGGTATGAAAATTTTCAGTGTTTTTGTAAAGGGACTCAAAGGTGGTCACTCTGGCTGTGACATCCATGAGCAGAGAGGAAATGCCATAAAGATTCTTGCTCGAATTCTCTGGAAGGTTAAAAAAGATATGGATATGAGAGTAGTGAGCATAACCGGCGGTGACAAGCACAATGCGATTCCGAGAGAGGCTGAAGCAATAGTTGCTGTAGAGGATGAAAAAAGATTCAGAGAAATTGTTGAGAATGAGGCAAAAGATATACTCGAAGAAATAAAACCTGTAGATCCAGATATGAAAGTTGAAGTGAAAGAAGCAGATGGAAAGGATTGTCTTGACAAGGATTCAACTGAGAAGGTCATAGACCTGCTCTATGCACTGCCACATGGTGTGCTGGCAATGAGCTATGACATACCTGATCTGGTCGAGACCTCAACGAACCTTGCTAAGGTCAGAACAGAGAATGATGCAGTAACCATTGTGATGAGTTCGAGAAGTTCCAGCAAAACAGAATTGCAGGCAACAAGAGATAGAATAAGAGCAATAGCGGAACTGGCAGGAGCAGAAGTTGAAGAGGGTTCAACATATCCTGGATGGAAGCCAAATCTGGATTCAAAGATTCTGAAGCTTGCCAAGGAAGTTTTCAAGGAGATGTTTGGAAAGGAACCAGAAGTAAAAGCAATCCACGCAGGTCTTGAAACAGGAGTCATAGGAGAGAAGTTCCCGGGCATGGATATGATATCCATAGGTCCCGACGTCAAGAATCCTCATACCCCAGATGAGAGGGTACACATAGGCTCGGTGGAGAAATTCTACAAATACGTAGCTAAGATCCTCGAGAGAGTGGAGTGAATTCTTCTCTCCCATCTTTTATAATTTTTGTTGAACATCATCGAGTTTCCCGAAATCTATTTATAATAGCTTATGCTTATTTGGTTGGGGATAGGATGGAAGACGTAACCGTCAGAACAGACAATCTTCAGAAAATTTTACTTGATGAGGTTGTCGTAGAAGATGAAGAAGATGAGCTCGCATTTTATATCAACAGATTCAACCTCGACCCGGAAACCGTAAAGACCATGCCAGCCCTCAGTGAGCATGTAAAAACACTTCTATCAGAAACAGTAGAATCAGGTACCAGCAGCATGGAAGATGAACTCGCTTTCTTTATCAGCAGATTCAATCTTGATGTGGATACTCTTGCGGCGATGCCGGCTTTCGAGGACCATGTGAGGACTCTCTTACCCGAAATTAACGAGTGAAGCATACAATTATAACAGGATAAATTTCGACATAAAATTCGAAAGTAATATAAGGTTCATCCTGATACATCCTTTCAGGGGGGTAACCCATGTATGCAGAAAGGCTATTTTCAGAAAGGATGAAAACGATGAGACCTTCTGAGATCAGAGAATTGCTTAAACTCACTCAGAATCCTGAGATAATATCCTTTGCTGGAGGTCTGCCAAATCCAAAAGCTTTTCCTGTAGATGAACTTGTTGAAATAACCAGAGAGGTTCTGGAGAAACACGGAAAAGTGGCTCTCCAGTATGGACCAACAGAGGGAATAAGGAGTTTTCGCGAGGTCCTTGCCTCAAGATGTGCAAAAGAGGGTATGGATGTAACATCTGAAAATGTAGTTATAACAACCGGTTCCCAGCAGGGTCTTGACATGATTGGAAGGGTTTTTCTGGATCCAGGAGATACCATTATCGTGGAACTTCCAACATATCTCGGCGCAATAAACGCATTCAGAGCTTATGAAGTAAACTTTGAGGGGATTCCTCTTGATGAAGATGGAATGAAAATCGATTTACTTGAGGAGAAAATCGAGGAACTGAAGAAAAAAGGAATAACACCAAAATTCATCTACGTGGTACCGACTTTTCAAAATCCAGCAGGGGTTGTGATGTCAGAGAGCAGAAGAAGGAAACTCATAGATATAGCTAATGAGCATGACCTGATAGTGATAGAAGATGACCCATATGGAAAACTGATATATGAGGGAAAGCCTGCAAAACCGCTAAAGGCACTGGATGATGAGGGAAGAGTCATATATATCTCGACGTTCTCAAAAATCCTTGCGCCCGGATTCAGACTGGCATGGATAGTCGCATCAGAAGAACTCATCAGGAAACTAGCCATAGCCAAACAGGCTCTTGACCTCTGTAGCAATACCTTTGTCCAGTTTGTTGCCAAGGAATTCATAGAAGGTGGCTATCTTGATTTGCACATAATGAAGATAATAGAGATGTACAGGCCAAAGAGGGACAAGATGATAGAAGCCATAAAGAATTACTTCCCATCAGATACAATCTTTTACAAACCAAGAGGAGGGATGTTTGCCTGGGTAACGATACCCGGAAACATAGATACAGAAGAGATGTTCCTAGATGCTATAAAGGAGAAGGTTGCCTACATTCATGGAAAAGCGTTCTATGTAGATGGCGGCGGCGCAAACTCAATGAGATTGAATTTCTCATACTCATCAGAGGAATTGATCGATGAGGGCATGAGAAGGTTGGGCAAAGTTATAGAGAAAAAGCTGAAAGAAGCAAAATAGTTGAAAACAGTGACCTCAAATCACCTAACCTTATGCTTTTTCCATAAACCTCAGGAAAACAATGTGGGATTCTCTACCTACCTTGAAATAAAATTATAAAAAATTAGGGGAGAGGATTTTAGTACTCAAATTCGCTGCCTTCTTCTCCCTTCTCTCCGCCTTTGCCGCCCTTCTCTTCTGTACCCTTGGCTGCGATGATGTCATCGATTCTCAGTATCATTATCGCTGCCTCTGCTGCGGACTTGACTTCCTGTGTGCTGACCCTCAATGGCTCGATAACATTCTTCTTCATCATGTCTGCGACATCTCCGGTCTCAACGTCAATACCTGCATATTTCATGCCTTTCTTGTGCTCAGCCCTGACCTTTATCATCATATCGATTGGATCAAGTCCAGCATTCTCTGCAAGTGTTCTTGGTACGACCTCGATTGCATCTGCAAATGCCTCTATCGCCATCTGCTCTCTGCCACCAACAGATGGAGCATACTCTCTGAGCTGGATTGCTATCTCAGTAGCTGCTGCACCTCCACCAGGTGTAATCTTTCCATCCTCGAGAGCAACCTTCACCACTGACAGAGCATCGTGCAGTGCTCTCTCCAGCTCATCAACGATGTGCTCTGTACCTCCTCTGATCAGTATTGATACGGCCTTTGGATTCTTACACTCCATTATGAATGTCATTCTGTCATCGCCTATCTTTCTCTCCTCGACCAGTCCTGCTGTACCAAGGTCCTTTGGTGTCAGGTCATCGAGGTTTGACACTATCTTTGCACCTGTTGCCTTTGCAAGCTTCTCCATATCGCTCTTCTTTGCCCTTCTCACTGCATATATTCCTTCCTTCGCCAGGAAGTGCTGGGCAATATCATCTATACCCTTCTGACATATCAGAACATTTGCGCCTGCCTTCTTTACCTTCTCGACCATCTTCTTGAGCATTGCCTCCTCTTCGTCCAGGAACTTCTGGAGCTGTGATGGATCGGTTATCTGGATTCTTGCATCAACTTCTGTCTTCTTAACCTCAAATGGTGCGTTTACAAGTGCTATCTTTGCGTTCTTAACGATCTTTGGCATGCCCTCATGTACTCTTTCCTTGTCAAGAATTATACCTTCTATCACCTGGGTGTCCTCTATGCTGCCGCCCTGCTTCTTTGTTATCTGAATATTATCCAGGTCAACAACCGTTCTTCCATTAATCTCCTCTGCAACCATTGTTACGGCTTTTACAACTATGTCTGCAAGCAGGTTCTTGGCTGCGCTTGCACCCTTGCTTGCCATTGCTGTCATAGCTATGTTTCTCAGGGTTTCCTTGTCATCCTTCTTAATGGTCTTTGCCATGGAGTTCAGGATCTCCACCGCCTTATCTGCTGCCATCTTGAAACCGCTTGCTATAATTGTTGGGTGGATGTTCTTTTCGAGAAGTTCTCCTGCTGCCTTCAAGAGTTCACCTGTCAGAATTACAGCTGTGGTTGTACCGTCTCCGCACTCCTCATCCTGCGCCTTTGCAACCTCGACCATCATCTTTGCTGCAGGGTGCTCAACATCGATCTCCTTGAGAATTGTTGCACCATCGTTTGTTATTATTACATCTCCCATGCTGTCAACGAGCATCTTGTCCATACCCTTTG
>JAGGWT010000048.1 GCA_021163455.1 Thermoplasmata archaeon
ACGATAGATTTTTCTTTTAGCAAATCTCTTAACAATTGCACCCCATTCCCCTTCATTGGATATCACCTCGAGCAAGAGGAATGGGGTGCAATTATTTTTATTCTTTCAGGCTAATGTTGACAGCACCTCTCCCTGACCGTAACATCTAAAATACCCCTCGGCATTCATTATCTCACCTTCTGATGGAGGGTAGGATGAGGGAAGTAGTACAGTTATTTTCGGAGAGAGGGACATTCATCGAACCAGAAGCTCTCGAGTACATATCATCAAAGGATGACCCTCTCTCCTTCGCCAGGGAAATAATATCAAAGATACCCTCATCCTCTCTGGTTCTGACCCTCGAAGAAATAAAAAAACTGGAGTCGCCCCATGAAGAAAAGGAAGAAAAAACGGTGATGAGAATCTCTCCTGTGGGGAGTGGAGAGAAGCCCCTTGCGCGGGAATATGATGAAGATGTCAAGATAATCAAGGATGTTACAGGAAATATATCATGCAGGGGAGATGTTGAGGATTTTGCAAAACTTTTCAGAAGCAGATTTGAGAAGATAAGAAAAATCTTCAAATCTCAGAGGAGAGGATTGAACGATTCCATTCCTCTGAAAAATCTGAAAAAGGCAAAGGTGAAAGAAGCACGAATTATAGGAATGGTCAGGGATGTGAGAAGGACCCAGAAAGGATACATCATCGTTGAGATCGAGGATGAAGAAGATTCGATATCTGTTCTGATACCAAAAGATGATCATCATCTCTACCAGCAGGCACAGGAGATAGTTTATGACGAGGTTCTCAGTATTAAAGTAACAAGAGGAAGAAATGACCTTTTCATAGCAACGAGCATAGCATATCCAGACATCAACATCAACCATACGAAGAGAAGACTGGATGAACACATATGTGTGGCATTTCTTTCAGACATACATGTGGGGAGCAAGAAGTTTCTCAAGGATGAATGGAACAGAATGATAAAATGGCTCAATGGTGAGATAGGAAACTCGAGGCAGAGAGAAGTTGCAGGTAGGATAAAATACATAGTAATTCCAGGGGATATCGTAGATGGTGTGGGCGTTTATCCCAATCAGGACAAGGAGCTCGATATAACAGATGTCTACAAACAGTATCAGGTTCTGGCAAAGGAACTGGAGAGATTACCTGACCACATCACCATAATAATTCAACCCGGTAATCATGATGCGGTGCGCCCGGCGGAGCCGCAGCCGGCTCTGGAAAAAGAAATTCAGGACCTTTTCTCAGGAAAGAATTTCGTGTTTGTTGGAAACCCCTGCTACTTTTCAATCCATGGGATAGAGATACTATCATATCACGGCCAGAGTTTGCTCGATTTCTCAACAAATATACCCACGCTCAAATACAATCAGCCGGTTGAGATAATGAAAGTTGCCCTGAGAAAGAGACATTTAGCCCCTATCTACGGAGGACATACTCCGATTGCCCCCGAGCATGAAGATTTCATGGTGATCGAAAGGATACCTGATATTTTTGTAACCGGTCACGTCCATCTTTCTTCCATAGGTGAGTACAGGGGTGTCACTCTTATCAACGCATCGAGCTGGCAGGCGCAGACGTCTTATCAGGAAATGCTCAACTTTGTACCAGATCCAGCAAAACTTCCTATTGTTGATTTGAAGATGGGAAAGGCAACAACCATGGACTTTAACGTGGTTTAAATGAAAGAAGAGGAGGTAAAACAGGAAATAGAAAATTACTTTTCAACCATTCAGAAAGAGGTTGATAGATGCTACAGGATAGCAAAGATTGCAAGAAAGAAAGGGTTTGACCCATCAACCGAAGTAGAGATACCTCAGGCAAAGGACCTCGCGGCAAGGGTAGAGGAGCTCGTTGGTCCCAGAGGGATATCCAAAAGGATAAGAGAACTTAACCGTGAGATAGGTGATAGAGAAGCGATAGCCATAGAGATAGCAAAGGAGATAGCACGTGCCGAGGTTGAGGCTCACGGTAATTTAAGCAAAGCAGTTGAACAGGCGGTAAGAACGGGATTAGCGATAATAACGGAGGGGGTTCTGGTTGCCCCTCTCGAGGGTATAGCGGATGTGAGGATAGGGAAGAACAACGATGGAACAAACTATGTTGATCTATATTTCTCTGGACCGATAAGGAGTGCCGGCGGAACCGGGCAGGCGATGAGTGTATTGCTTGCAGATGTGGTGAGAAGAGAGCTCGGTATAGATAGATACAAACCTACGAAGGGAGAGATAGAGAGATACAAGGAGGAGATAACTCTCTACAAGAGAGTGCAACATTTACAGTATACACCAACGCCAGAAGAGATAGAGATCATTGTCAAGAACTGTCCTGTCTGTATAAATGGTGAAGGTACTGAAAAAGAGGAGGTTACTGGATACAGAGACCTTCCGAGGGTTGAAACAAACAGATTGAGAGGGGGAGCGTGCCTGGTCATAGCGGAGGGTCTCTGTCTGAAAGCTCCCAAGATACTGAAGCATGTTTCCAGATTAAAGATAGAGGGATGGGATTTTCTCGAGAGGTTCGTAAAGAAGGAATTTGAGGATAAAAAGGAAGAGGAGGAAGAAGAGGAGGAAGATGTAGAAATCGAGCCTTCTGCAAAATATCTCGGTGAGGTTATCGCTGGAAGACCTGTTCTTTCACATCCATCGAGAAAAGGTGGTTTCAGGTTGAGATATGGAAGGGGAAGAACATGTGGTCTCGCATCCACAGCCATACATCCTGCAACCATGTATCTCCTGGACGAGTTCATAGCCATCGGTACACAGATGAAAACAGAGAGACCGGGAAAAGGTACCGTAGGAACGCCCTGCAGTGAGATAGAAGGTCCGATGGTTCTTCTGAAAAATGGAGATCTTCTGATTGTAGAGGATGTCGATACAGTAAAAAAGATAAAAGATGAGATAGAGGAGATTGTTGACCTCGGAGAGATACTCATTCCGTTTGGAGAGTTCATGGAGAACAACCAAAGATTGCTTCCATCAAGTTACTGCTATGAGTGGTGGATACAGGAACTTCAGAGAAAGCTGAACATTGATTTTGATCCATCTGATATAAAAAGTGTACATGAGAGTGAGGAAAAGACAGCAGCAATTTTGAGAGAGGAATTTGGAAAAGATGTGGATTTGAGGAAACCTGATCCTGTTACAGCATTTCGCATATCAGAGAAATACAACATCCCTCTCCATCCAAGATACACCCTGTTCTGGCATGATATCAGCAAGGAAGATTTTCTCTATCTATGCAGATCAGTAAGAGAGAAGGGAAAAGTGGAAATCAGCGGTAATAACATCGTTCTGAGGATTCCTTTCGATGAGAAATTGAAAGACATCCTTATAAATCTCGGCGCAGAGTACCGACTGAAGAATGGCTCCTTCGAGATATCGAGATTTTCCTATCCGATAATAAGAGCTGCCGGTATGGATATCAGTGATGGAAAACTGAAAGAGAGAGCCGGTATCGATAGCACAAAAAGTGAGAAACTCATGGAGATGGTATCCAAACTCTCAGGAGTTACTGTAAGAGAAAAGGCTCCATCAAGAATAGGCGCAAGGATGGGAAGACCTGAAAAGGCTTCTCCGAGAAGGATGCGCCCGCCGCCGCACGTGCTATTTCCAGTTGGAAATTACGGTGGAAATCAGAGGCTTATCAACAATGCTGCTGAAAATGGGAAGATAAAAGTTGAGGTCGGACTGAGAAAATGCCCGAAATGCGGAAAAGTAACTTACAGAACATTCTGCGA
>JAGGWT010000012.1 GCA_021163455.1 Thermoplasmata archaeon
CGATAGATTTTTCTTTTAGCAAATCTCTTAACAATTGCACCCCATTCCCCTCCATTGGATATCACCTCGAGCAAGAGGAATGGGGTGCAATTATTTTTATTCTTTCAGGCTAATGTTGACAGCACCATTCAGCTACCGTAAGCAGGTATAAAGTATGATCTAACTCACCCTCTTTACATTCGCCTGCCGAACAATTGAAGAAAGGACAAAATATATATAAGGGAAAAGAGATTAGGGAACTCGCCCACAAAATCGGATTTTGGGGAATCACTATGCAAGAAGAAAAAGTTAAGGAAACGGGAACCACAACACTGGGATTGGTTTGTAAGGATGGAGTGGTTATAGCCACAGAAAGAAGAGCCACGATGGGCAGTATGATAGCCCACAAAACAACAAAAAAGCTATTCCAAATAGACGAGCACCTCGCATTAACAACAGCAGGACTGGTGGGAGATGTTCAGGTTCTTGCAAGATATCTGAGAGCAGAGGCAAAGCTTTACAGACTCACGAGAGAGATGCCCATGCCGGTGGAAGCAGCCGCCACTCTGATGGCAAACATCCTCAACCAGAACAAGTTCTTCCCGTACTATGTACAGCTGATAATAGCAGGATATGATTTAGAAGGGGCGCATGTGTACTCTCTGGACTCGGCCGGCGGAGCGATACCAGATAAGTATGTATCTACAGGTTCAGGTTCACCCTACGTATACGGTGTGCTTGAGGACCAGTACAGAGATGATATGAATATCGAGGAAGGTATAAATCTTGCAATAAGAGCCATATCTGCTGCGATGAAGAGAGACTCTGCATCAGGAGACGGCATAGATGTTGCTGTTATAACGAAAGAAGGTTTTAGGTTTATCCCGGAGGATGAGGTCAGGAAAAGGATGGAAGGTTGAAAAAACCCCAGACAGGTGAAGAATGACAGTAGAGGACGTTCTCAGAGAAATTAAGATAAAAGTAAAAGAGATGATACCCTCGGATATTCAGATTACCGACGTGGAGTTCGAGGGACCACTGCTTGTTATATACACAAAGCATCCTCAGAGATTTGCTGAGAGAGAGCATCTCATAAGACAGCTTGCAAAAACATTGCAGAAGAGAATAACAGTAAGACCAGACCCCTCTGTGCTGACGGATTCAAAGATTGCAGAGAAAAGGATAAAAGAGCTGGTGCCCAAGGAGGCAGGAATAACAAACCTCTATTTCCAGCCCGATGTTGGTGAGGTAATCATAGAGGCCATGAAGCCAGGTATAGTTATAGGGAAAAAGGGTGCTCTTCTGAATCAGATAAAGAGAGAGATAAACTGGACTCCGAAGGTTGTAAGGACTCCACCCATCCAGTCAAAGACGATCCACGACATCAGGGCATTCCTCAGGATGGCATCGGAGGAGAGGAAGGCCATACTTAAAAAGATAGGTAGAAGATTGCACAGAGGAGTATCTGAGAACGAAAAATTTGTCAGGGTTGTTGCTCTGGGAGGTTTCAGAGAGGTTGGAAGGTCATGTGCACTCCTCCATACAAAGGATGCCAAGATTCTGGTCGATGTTGGCCTTGATGTCTCGTCAGATTCTGCGGGATCTCCATACCTCAATTTGCCCGAGGTTCTTCCGCTTGAAACCATAGATGCTGTTGTTGTGACCCATGCCCATCTCGACCATTCCGGTCTTGTTCCCCTGCTTTACAAGTATGGCTATGATGGTCCAGTCTACTGTACACCACCGACAAGAGACCTTATGATTCTACTCCAACTCGATTATCTCAAAGTAGCGGTTGCGGATGCGAGAAAAACACCGTACTCTTCGGAGCATATAAGAGAGATGCTCAAACACTGCATCACCCTTAACTATGGAGATACCACCGACATTGCGCCAGGCGTGAAGCTTACTTTGCATAATGCAGGTCACATTCTTGGCTCTTCAGTTTGCCATTTCCATATAGGAGATGGGCTCTACAACGTTGTCTTTACCGGCGATATTAAATACGAGAGAACATGGTTGTTTGACCCTGCGATAAACAGATTTCCAAGAGTGGAAACGGTGATAATGGAATCCACGTATGGTGGAAAAGGAGATATTCAGCCATCGAGAAGAGAAGCAGTGGATAGGTTGAGAGATATTGTGCAGAGGACTCTGAAGAAGAAAGGAAAGGTGTTGATACCTGTCTTCGCTGTCGGTAGATCTCAGGAAGTGATGGTTGCTCTGGAGAATATGATCAGAAAGGAAGAAATACCCAATGTCCCGATTTACCTCGATGGAATGATATGGGAAGCTACGGCGATTCATACCGCCTATCCGGAGTATCTGAACAGTCATCTCAGGAGTTTGATACTTCACAAGGGAGAAAATCCTCTTCTCTCAGATGTGTTTGTCAGAGTAGATAGCTATGATGCGAGACAGGAATTGCTTGGAAATCCAGATCCATGCATAGTCCTTGCTACAAGCGGTATGCTGAATGGAGGACCTGTGATGGAGTATCTCAAAGCATGGGCTGAAGAGAAAAAGAATACCCTGACTTTTGTCGGTTATCAGGCAGAAGGTACACTCGGTAGAAAGATACAGAAAGGGTGGAAGGAGGTTTCTCTAACCATAAGAGGTGCACCCACCACAATAAAGATAAACATGGATGTTGAAACGGTTGACGGATTCTCTGGTCATAGCGATAGAGGGCAACTTATTACATATCTAAACAACATGTCTCCAAAACCGGAGAGAGCCATATTCTGCCACGGTGAGGAATCAAAATGTCTTGATCTTGCAGCAACCATCCATAGAAGACTCGGCATACCAACCGTAGCACCCCTCAACATGGAAACGGTCAGGTTGAAGTAGGTTAAAGTAGATTTAACCTACGCAAATTTAATATATTCCTGCCTCTATTTG
The DNA here is from genome assembly GCA_021163455.1 of Thermoplasmata archaeon. Classification (GTDB taxonomy): domain Archaea; phylum Thermoplasmatota; class E2; order DHVEG-1; family B18-G2; genus B18-G2. Next base: position 2,884 of record JAGGWT010000012.1, read on the forward strand.
GTTTACAATGGTGAGGAATTTTGACCCCTGGATAAGGATAAGGTATAGAATTCTTCTGGAAGAATTTGGAAACAGAGAATTTACTAGTAAGGACGTAGAAGAAATATTGAAAAAACACAGGAAAGAACTTGCCAATGTTAGGGAATTTCTGGGGAAACTATGTAAAGATGGTTTTCTTGGTTGCAGGGAAGAGGGCAAGAGGAAAGTTTACTGGATTAAACAACTCAAGCTGGAAGAAAAGGTGGTTGCGAGAGATGAAATCATAAAGACAATGAAGATGGGAGCGGACCTGATTAGAGGGAGGGTTGATTACAAGAATCTTCTTGTTTTGCTGTTTTATAAGGCTTTGAGTGATAAGTGGCTATATGAGGTTAGTAAATTCTACAGTGAGGTTAAAGATAAAAGGGAAGTTTATCATCTGGCTAATGTTAGTTTCTATTCTCTATATGATGAATCTACCGGTAAACTTTACACCTGGAACGAAGTCACGAAGGATAAGGTTCACATAGTCAGGAACTTCATAGAGGCTCTGAATAAAATAGCTGAACTCAATGAAAAGATAAGTGATCTGAAACTTTTGGTAAATAGGCTGGGTTTTGAGAGTTTTATATCGAACGAGGATAACCGCCATATATTCCTCGATCTGATTGATATTTTCAGCAAGCTGGATTTCAGAAACGCTGATTATGATGTTGTGGGTAGTGCCTACGAGTGGATATTATCTTACTTTGCTCCAGCCCAGGCAAAGCAGGGAGAGAATTATACACCCAGAGAAGTGATAAGATTGATGGTTGAGTTACTCGACATAGAAGAGAATACCGATATTCTTGATCCAGCTCTAGGTTCTGGAGCTATGCTGATAGAGGCTTACAGGTATGCTAACGAGAGATACAATGATGGAAGAACCTTGTTCTTGGTAGGGCAAGAAGTGAATGATACTGTTGCTATTCTTGCCAAAATAAATCTTCTTCTTCACGGAATAGAGAACTATGACATACAGATAGGCGACAGTCTGATTAATCCAAAATTCCCGAGTGCTGACTATGTTTTGACCAACCCTCCCTGGAACTTGGATGGTTATGATGAAAGAAGAGTAGATAGGGAGGATCTCAAGTCTATCTATCGATACGGATTTACTCCAAGACAAAGTGCGGATTGGCTCTGGATTCAACTTATACTGAGTTTTTCAAAGAAGAAGGCAGCTATAGTTCTTGACAACGGTGCGTTGTTTAGAGGAGGTAAAGAAAAGAGAGTCAGAAAGAAGATTGTTGAGAATGATCTAATAGAGTGTATAATTCTGCTCCCTGAGAAACTGTTCTACAACACCGGAGCTCCAGGAATGATAATGATTCTGAACAAAAACAAACCAGACGAGAGAAGAGGCAAAATCCTTTTCATAAACGCAAGCCAAGAATACGAACAGCATCCAGAAGTTAGAAAACTGAATCGCTTAGGTAAGGAACACATAAGGAAAATATCCCAAGCCTATCATGATTTCCAAGAGGTAGAAGGTTTCTCCCGAATTGTTCCTTTAGACGAAATAAAAGAAAACGACTACAACCTCAACGTCACCCTCTATGTCTTCCCCGAAGAAGAAATAGAAGAAATTGATGTAACCCAAGAGTGGCAGGAACTCCAAAAAATAGAGAAGGAAATAAAAGAAGTAGAAGAAAAAATAGAAGAA
>JAGGWT010000053.1 GCA_021163455.1 Thermoplasmata archaeon
CTCTCAGGGCATCTTCAAAATCATCAAAAACTTTCGCTTTATCCAGGATATCCCCTGCATGAACAGCCATCATGTAGGCGTTATCATCAATAGCGCACGGTTTTACCAGATAGAGTTCTTTCAAACCAAAATTTTTCATGCATCTCGCAACTGAGCCTATGTTTCCGCTGTATTTCGGCTCCACCAGAACAACACAATACTCTGGCATTATCTGAGACCCAGTTCTTCCTCTTTTTCAATGAGCATTTTTTCGTACTTTCTTGGGAGGGTTTTTGCTATTCTCTCAAGTTTGGCTTTGGTTTTTACAAGTTCGGATTTTCTATCGGTCTTTATCTCTTCGAGCAAAAACTTCTTTTTGTTTATATAATCGTACGCATACCAGATTCCAGCAAAAAGTATCACCACACCAATAACTATCAGATAATAATTCCAGTTTCCAAAAAACTCGGCAAGTTTGCTGAGCAAACCGAGTTTACTTTCTCTCAAAAATATCCACACCACACCCGATATGGTAAAAACAAGGCCCAGAACAGCAAGTAACAAACTCACAGGAAATCTTATTTCTCTCCATATCTTCACCTTAAACCACCTCCTCAATATGTTTTAGCCAGCCTAACAAAGGTCTTCGCCCTTCCGCCGCAGGCGGCGCACCTCTTATCGCCAATATCTACATGAAGAGGTTCTCCCAGTGTTTTCAGGTCGAGCTCTTCCTCCATTCTTAAAGCACAATCCTTTTCCCCACACCACGGAAGTTCAAAGATATAAGCTCTGCTGTTTTTTGCCTCCTCGATGGTATCAACAGTCGCGATGTGGTTTTTCATGAACTCTTCTGCTCTTCTGTACAGGTTTTCGCTTATCAGGTCAAACAATCTTCTGACCTCGTCCAGGAGATTATCTTCCGAAACCTCCACTCTTTCTCCTGTATCTCTCCTGGCTATCACCACAGTCCTTTTCTCAAGTTCCTTCGGTCCTATCTCTATTCTGAGTGGAACGCCTTTGAGTTCCCAGTCGTAAAACTTGCTTCCGGGAGTGTCTTCTCTCTCATCGACGTGGCTCTCTATACCTGCCTCTTTTAGTCTATCGTTTATCTCTCTGCATTTCTCAAGAACCTCTCTTTCCTTTCCCTTGAATATGATGGGTATTATTACGACCTTTATTGGAGATATCACAGGTGGAAGCACAATGCCCCTGTTATCGCCGTGTATACCAACAATGGCTCCAAGTATTCTCTCGCTCATTCCATAGGTTGTCTGATGACAGTATTTGTGTTCACCGTTCACATCTTCGTATTTTATGTTGTAAGGTCTGGCAAAATTATCCCTGTACTGATGGATTGAACCGAGCTGTAAGGTTCTTCCTGATGGCATGAGAGCATCCATACTTATCGTGTAGTATGCACCGGCAAACTTGTCCCACTCAGGCCTCTTGTTGAATATGAATGGTATGCACAGTTTTCTGAAAAATCTGCTTGCAATCTCCTTGTATTCCTCTATCTGTCTCTCTGCATCCTCGAAATCCACGTGCGCCGTGTGCGCCTCGAAGAAGTGAATCTCTCTCACTCTGATGAAAGCTCTTGTCTGCTTTGTCTCATATCTGAATGTGTTCACTATCTGGAAGATCTTCAGCGGGAGATCAGAATGAGACCTTATCCACAGAGCAAAGATGGGATACATCGCTGTCTCTGATGTTGGTCTCAACAGCCACCTTTCTTCGAGTTCGTTATCCCCTGCATGGGTTACCCAGAAAACCTCCTGAAAGAAACCCTCTATATGCTCCTCTTCCTTTTTGAAAAGTGACTCGGGTATAAGCAGGGGGAAGTATACCTCTTTGTGATTTGTTGAGAACATCTCTTCTCTGATGAGATTATCGATGTTCTGCATTATTCGCCAGCCATGCGGTTTCCATACATTCATCCCTTTTATAGGGTATCTCTTATCACAGAGGTCGGCAAGTTCAACTATCTCGTTGTACCACTCGTGAAAATCCTCCTCTTTTTTAACCTTCGTTTCTGGCATCTAAAAGGAAAAAAGAATTCTGCTATTAAAACTAACGTTATGTTCCTCTGCTCTCTCTTGCCTTTGGTCTCAGGTCTCTTGACCTGCATCTCCTACATTTATCTGCTTTCATCGAATTCAGGGCGCCGCACTTCATGCAAACCTTTTTCATGAGCAACCTTGCTTCTGCCTCCGGGAACCTTGTCATGGTTACACCGTAGCCCTTATCCGTATCCAGGTTATAAAGTTTAGCCTCGGTGTGCGATATACATGTACCTCTGGGCTTTTATCCAAGAAATTGAAAGAAAGGGATGATTTACTCGAAGAGTTATTGCTGTTCTTCACTCCCTATGGTCACGGCCGGCTCCGGGCTGGCGTATTTTCTAACAAAGACCCAATCGTAATAACCCTTGTTGTTGCCATTCTCATTGTCATTCACAAGCCATAGATATCCGTCGTACGATCTGGGGTAGTCATCATTATTTGTTCTACCATCTGTTAAATCCTTGAATGTATTGCCTGCTGAGGCCATTGTAACCTGATATTCATGGAATGTAGAGTAATCTAAACGAGATGTTGATATGTCGTCTGTCGAGCTCCACCATAATCGCATGATTTCCATGTAGTTGCCCCAGGCATCATCTATGAACCCAATCAAGTTTGCTAGAGAGATTCTCAAGTACTGTGAGAATAAACCCGTCATAAAGACAGATAGAGGACCTTTGTACAGATGGACACTACAGAGATTAGGATTGAAACATGAATATGAGACATTTGGAGAGCGGAATGCTATAGAAGGATGGTTCAATATCCTTAAAGTGAGATTAAAGAGGTTCTGGAAACGCTTTCCTTTCAACGCTTCAAAGGAAAGCGTTGAAAGCTGGATCACCGCATTTGTTGCTCTTTACAATCTGGAGGTGAGAATTTCTTGACAGTTCGATAAATTCTACGGGTTTCGGTACTGCAAAGTCATTCGCGGATGAAGCCAAGGTTTCTATATATTAATGATGGGTTGTACAACCACATAGCGATTTCGAGGAGCATTCACGATTGACTTCAGGGTAAGCACCTAGCGTTAAATTTATATCTGGAATAATCCTTTTTGATGTGTTCTTATTCCCGCAACCAATAGAGATATGATATACCGTGCATCCCTTCCACCCCCACAGTCACATACTCCCCACAATCGCATGGGATGCACGGTATATCCCAATTATAACGCATCTACGACTGATCTTGAAGCATCTCTTGGAAAAATATAAATACCAAAAATAGCCTTATACTGAATTGGTATGGCGAAGAGGAAAGATAAGGGTGTGGGATTTCATTCCGCTGCAGGACTGGTCAGATACTTCGATGCCGAGGAGAAAACGGCTCTGAAAATCAGCCCGTGGCTTGTCGTAGGGGTAGCATTTGCAACGATGATTGCTGTGATACTGGCAGAGATACTTTACCCGATAAGCTGAGAAACTATCATTTTACGAGCCTCTTCTAAAGCTTTCTCGATTCTATCCAGTTTGTTCCCTCCACATCGTGCGAGGTTTTTCTTCCCTCCGCCGCCGCCTCCCAGTATGGAACCCGTCTTTCTTGCGATCTCCCTCAGGTCTATGTCGATATCTTCTGATGCTGAAAAAACTATTCCCCGGCCATCGTTTATGCATGCTATGGTTTTTTCCTCTCTGGCGAGTTCTGAAGCGAGAGCCATTGCATCGTAGCCAGCGGTATCTTCAGGTTTTCTCAGAATGACAAATCTGTACTCTCCCAATTTCTCTGCGTTTTCTATGAGTTTGTTTATTAACTCTTCAGGTATCTTTTTCTTTTCCTTTCTGCTCTTCTTCCAGAGTTTGAACAGCTTATCACACGCATCAAGAACGTTCTTCGATTCTATGGGTCTTGCTCTCTCAGGAAGATCCTTCAGGAATTTGTCTATGGTTCTTTCTATTCTGTCAGCAGGAACAGAAAACATCCGTGATATGCTCTGGATAACATATCCCGCATCGCTCTCTATTTCCTTTATGACAAATCTCTTGCTGAGTTTGTTTACTATCCTGTTCAGGTTCTCCTTCTCCTTTGATTCCATCCTCTCAACGTTTTCCTTTCCAGCGACAAATACTACCCTGTCAACACCATCCTGTATTCTTTCTCCTCTCACTATTCTGATTCTCTCTACCTCTGATGTGTTATCAAGGTGGGTGCCGCCGCACGCCTCAACATCAACATCTGGTATTCTCACCACCCTTATCGTTCTCCCTTCCGGAACACCACCCTGATAGAGAATAAAGCCATATCTCTTCTCAGCCTCACTCCTGTCGAGAAATTCTTTGATAACATCTATCCCCTTTCTCACTATCTCGTTCGCCACCTTTTCTATCCTCTTTATGTCCTCAGAGGAAAGAGATCTGTAATGGGAGAAGTCAAACCTTGCCATATCAACATCGAGCTGTGAACCAGCCTGCCAGACGTGATCACCGAGTACCTTTCTGCAGGCGCTATTTATTATGTGGGTGGCGGTGTGATGCTTCATCAGAGAATACCTTCTGTTCCAGTCAATAACTCCCTCAACCTCTCTGTCTCTGGGTATGATGTCATCTGTGTAATGGATTATAACGCCATTTACCTTCTGAACGTCAACCACCTTTATCTCTCTGCCATCGTAGAGAAGTTTTCCGGTATCGGCTGGTTGACCTCCACCCTCTGGATAAAATGCGGTTCTATCAAGGATTACAGCTTTTCTTCCATTCACTTCACCGCTCCACAGTACAGTTGCTCTGAACTTTCTCAGATATGCATCTTCATAGTACAGTGTTCTGGTCTCGGGTAGTTCTGGAATCTCTATCTTCTCCTCTTCCTCTCCCTTTTTCTCCTTTGAGTGAAGCTCCGCCACAAGGGAGTCGAAATTCTCAGGTATCTCTATTTTCAAGCCCCTTTCCTCTGCTATTCTCCTCACCATCTCCGGATGTATACCATGGGCATCATACAGCTCTATGAGAGAGTTTACATCTATGCTTTTCTTCTTTTCAAGAAGTTTATCAACAAACCTCTTTCCCCTGGTTAAGGTTTCACGATACTTCTCGGTCTCTATCTCCAGGATTTCCTCTATTCTCTTTCTGGCTCTGTACAGATGAGGGAAACTTTTTTTCAGATTTCTGAGATGCAGATCAACGAGTGAAAAGAGAGGTTCATTCATACCAATATGTTCCATGAATCGGAGGGACCTTCTTATCATCAATCTTGCCAGATAACCGGCTTTTACATTCGATGGAACGATTCCATCCCCCAGCATAAAAGCGAGGCACTTGGTGTGGTCAGCTAGTGCATAGATGTATCTTGGCTCAGCAAATTTGCTTGCATTCTGGATGTGCTCTATGACCCCAGGGTAGAGAACATCGTATATCGTCTCGGTTCCTCTTGACACCCATGTCAATCTCTCAAGACCGTATCCAGTATCCACAACTTTGAGAGGCATCTCCGAGTATCTCTTCCCTTCTATCTCAAAATCACCATTTTCATCCTCAACAAGGCTCATGAACACAAGGGTCGCAACCTCCAGACCACCTGATAGAACTTCAAGACATGGCCCGGCGTTGCCGCCGCCCTCCCATATGGATTCCTTGTAGGTTATGGTTTTCTCCTCTATGCCCAGTCTATTCGTAAGAAACTCATGGCAGTATCTGGTTGTCTCCTCGGTCCAGTATATGTAATTGTCTCTGCTGTTGAAAGCGTGATGACCCATCATCTCGAAGATGGTGAGATGTTTTCCAGATACGCCAACTTCTTCGAGGTCATTTAACCTTATGCTTGGCTGGGAGATTACAAGGGGGTTTGCTGGAGGTTTGGATTGGCCAGATGTTACATGGGGCTGAAAATCTGCTATGCTTGCTATTGTTAAATAGATGTCTTTTCTCCATCTGGCAACAACAGGATAGGGTTTGATTCTGGTGTGACCCTTACTTTCAAAATATGAGAGGAATTCTTCTCTCATCTCATCTATGGTGTACGGTTTTTTTGTTATGGGATTACCTATGAAGGAGAAATCCACACACGGTTGATCACCACACAGCTCTCTCTTCTCGTCGAGTGTCCAGAAGTAGCTACCACAGGATTTGCATTTCTTTCTGATGAAGCCGTTCTCTCTGAAGAAGTTCAGGTTGAGAGTTTCTCTTAAATCCATGTTCAACAGGTATACAACCAAGGGTTTATAAATGGTAGCCATATCTGATTAAAAACGGATGCCAGGATTTCATCTGCTCGGTTTTATCATTCTCGTGGCAGTGATATCAGCCATTCTATACATTGCGTTCTTCATATACACCAGGGCTTTTGCTGAAATGGGATTCTCTGCCTTCGATGCCATCATTATCCTTATGCTGACTATCATTTTCAGGTACCCGATTTACATCAATGGCACTGATATCTCCAATTTCTACCTTTTCTCGTATAATAACTGGATAGTGTGCATCAATATTGGTGGTGGAGTAATTCCGATAGTGATATCTCTCTACCTCATGATAAAAAGGAGGATATCTCCTCTAAAAATCCTGATTGCTCTTGTTGTGGTATCGTTCTTCGCTTACAATGTGACCTACCCTGACCCGAGAGAGGGGATTGTTTCTCCGTTCCCATTCTGGCTTCTTCCAGCCATTGTATCGAGTGTTGTTTCTGCAATACTCTATGTGAAAGAGCAAAGGAAAGCGGCGCCCGCCGCGTACATATCTGGAACACTTGGTGTATTGATAGGAGCGGATTTTCTCCATTTACCGGAATTGCTGTCATACAATCTGAACAAACCCGTTATAGCCTCAATAGGTGGGGCAAACGTGTTCGATATGATATACATAACCGGGATTCTTGCAGCTTTTCTGGATGGTATACTGTTTGTTAGAAGGAGAAGATACTCTTACGACGAGATTTAAAAAATAGGAGAGGAGGTTTTATGCTGAAAGCATCACTTCCTCAACCGCTGCGACTCCGGCTCCTTTCTCGAATTTCCAACCTGCCTTTGCAAGCACAACCTCCAGGCATGCAATTGTAGCAAGTAGCTCTCTGAACTGCACGAGACCCATGTGACCTATTCTGAAAAATTCTCCCTTGTGCGGCGCCTGAGAACCTGCAATAACTATACCGTATTCCTTCTTGAGTCTACCTCTTATGTCTTTGTCTTCGATGCCTGGTGGGTATTTTATGGCTGTAACCGTATTTGATGCGTATTTTCTATCTGGCAGGAGTTCAAGGTTGAGTGCATCTATAGCTGATCTGCATGCCTCTGCTATCTTCGCGGTTCTCTTTATCCTGTTTTCGAGACCTTCCTCTTTGAGTATTCTAAGGGCTTCGAGGAGTGCAAGGTGCAGATGCACTGCTGGAGTGTAAGGAGTTTGACCATCTCTCAGTTTCTCCACGTGCTTTTTAAGATCAAGGTAGTAGGTCTTCTTCTCGTGCATGGCTTCAAGGGCTCTCTCAGATACTGATACCAGGGCAAGACCTGCCGGAGCGGCGATACACTTCTGAGAGCCGGTGATACAGATATCTATACCAAGCTTATCAACGGGAACGTCTATTCCACCAACGCTCGTTATTCCGTCGACAACGAGAAGAGCATCATGCTTGTGGGCGAGTTTTGCTATCTCTGGAAGTGGGTTGGTGAGACCTGTGCTGGTTTCGTTGTGGGTGAAGGCAACAACCTTTATGTCCTCCTTGGAGAGAACCTCTTCTATCTCTCCGAGGTCGGGTGGGGAACCCCAAGGATATTTGAGCTCGATGCACTCTCCGTAAATCCTTGCAAGCTGTCCCATTCTTTCTCCGAATTTTCCGTTGTTGATGGTGAGGGCTTTTTCCCCCTTATCGAGCAGATTTGCCATCGCCGCATCCATCCCTGCAGTTCCTGAGCCAGAAAGAATAGCGACATCGTTTTTGGTCTGGAACAGATACTGGGTGAGTTCTCTGAGTTCTTTATTGACTTCTGTAAATTCCGGGCTTCGATGACCTATTGATGGGGTATTCATTGCCTTGAGAACCCTTGGATGGATCTTTACTGGTCCCGCCAGCATGAAAATATTGTCCTGGGGGTCAAAGACCATTTCGATTACCTCCTGAAAGTTTTTGGGAAAGGTATATCTTTTTGATTTAAAACGATTTCCAAAGGGCTTACAGGATAGGATGTAAGATTTGTGAAGATTTGTGTAGGGTTCATCTAATATTTTTATTTCGAAATTTTAATTGTGATGACGTTAATCATACCAAAATTCTTAAAATTCGATTAAGCATTATTTATATGATAGTTATGAATGAAAAACACCTGAAGTCTGGTCTTATGCTTGTTATTGTGGTAACGTCTCTGCTTGCTCCAAGATTTCTAGCCAGTGGTGGGAGAATTCTGAACGTTGCTGCTGATAACAAGGCAACTCCAGATATGGATGTAGAGATTGAAGTGTGGGATTCAGAAAATGAAACCTGGGTCAAGGAGCTGACAGTTCCTGTATTGTCGCAGCTCAAATTCAGAGTATATGTGCACAATGTGGGTGATTATGACCTGTTCAATGTAACTATAGTGAATCATCTACCACCATTTTTAGAGTACGTTGATAACAGCTCCTCACCCTATGAGACTGAAGATGTTGCGAACGACACGATCACATGGGTGGTTACCTCTCTCTTCCATTGCTGTGGAGGGGAAGCATTTGAAAATTTCTATCTGGCGAATGTTACGGATGAAGGGTTTGGTACAAGCAGCATAGAGGTTACAGCATATTTTGCACAGAATGATAAGATAATGAAAACAGATTTTGTTACCATCCAGACTTTTCACGATACAAACCCACCATCTGTGGATATCATAAAACCTAGACCCGGAATTTATCTGGATGACAAGAGAATCATTCCCCTGCCAAAACAGACCATACTAATTGGAGGAATCAATATAGAAGTGGAAACATTTGATGAGGAACTGAGTATCGAAAGGGTTGAGATTTACATAGATGACAACATGGTGGCAAACATTTCGGAACCACCCTATACATACAACTGGGAGGAGAAAGGTTTTGGTAAGCATGTGATAAAGGTTATCTCGTATGACATAGCAGGCAACCATGCAGAGGACAATATAGCTGTTTGGAAAATTTTTTAAGTTAATAAAGATAATAAAGAGAAAAATTATCTCTGGAAATTTACCAAGATTGAGAAAAATATTTAATTCGATGTTTCTATTGATATTTGGGGTGATATGTGATGAAGATCGTTGTCCCGCTGTTTGCCCTGATTTTTATTCTTTCTTGCTGGAGTACAGCAGTAGAATCACAGGGGTGGAGCGGCCATCATGGTATCAGCATAATTGTACATGTAAATGATGCGATCACCGGAAAGCCTCTCGATGATGCAATCGTTTTTGGTAAAATCTCTGGTATACCGAACCTGCACAAAAAAATCAGATACACAGACAAGGACGGAAAATGTGAACTCTCATGGGTAATGAAAAAAGGAGATGTAAGGATACTGGTAGAAAAGGCATTCTATTTTGTGAAAAGACTTTCTCTGCACTTTGATGAACCTGGTGAATATGTCGTAAATGTCAGTTTGTACCCTCTTCCTCCAGAAGATGAGATTCCAAACGCCACGATAGTGGGGCAGGTAACGTACGTTCTGCTGCGGATGCCTGTAAAAGGTATCGTTGTAGAGGCTTATCCCATACAGGCCTATCCCGAGTTCTTTAACAAAGTAGAATGTTTCACACCGGTTGGTTTTGCAACCAAGACCGGAGAGAACGGCAAGTTTATTCTATCGGTTTACTGTCCCGGTACGGTGAAACTGGTGAACGGGAGCGTTGTCTATGATTACAGCCAACCAACCAGATTCATTGTGGAGACAACTTTGGGGTTGGGTATAGGCACGGTGAATGTGTATCCTGGAGATACAGCACATGTGAACATTATTCTCATAGCGCCGCCGGGTCTGGTCATGTAACGGCACAGCTCCATTTTTCTTTCTTTTTTAAGATGCTATAAGACAAACAGATAAGTTTTAAATTATGATAGTCAATTGTCCCCTGTTCGGGCCCGTGGGGTAGCTTGGTATCCTTCCAGCTTGGGGTGCTGGTAACCCGAGTTCAAATCTCGGCGGGCCCATTTTTGTTATAATTTGAAAACAA
>JAGGWT010000123.1 GCA_021163455.1 Thermoplasmata archaeon
ATTTTTCTCATCTATGATTTTTCCCAGCCACTCTTTACCGAGACCCTCTGCAGACACATGGTCTACCATTATCTCGAATCCAGCCGCGATCTGATACCTCAGTAACATCTCCTGATTCTTGTGCCATATAGGAACAAAACACCTCAGGTTGAGTTCATCACACACCTTGCATATTCTCTCTCTCTGATAATCAGATGCTATTGCCCCGCTCACAACTCCATCTATATCCAGTCCCTCCAGAGCGATTTTCAGGTCATTCAATTCCTCCTCCTTCCGCCCTGCGGTGGTTTTTGTGACAAGAGGTATACCAATGACATCTGCTATTGTGTTGACAAGATGGATATTTGCCGAGTGAAACATCCAGGAATCCTGTCTCTTGGGGATAAGAGAAACAAGATATTTAACATCCCATCCGTGCTGAAGAACGACATAGAGCGCATAGAGAGAGTCCTTTCCCCCTGAGAGTAGAGAGGCAACCTTCATGGGAATGAAAATTGTTTAATCCATTAAATCTATACCGGCGTGATGAGAATCGCTGTCATAAGCGGTCATTACATAGAAGACCTGCTGGAAAAACCTGAAAAAATAGAAATTGGAACGAGATATGGGGATGTTGAGGTTATTATTGGCAGACTAGAGGATAGAGAGATTATCTTTCTGAACAGACACGGAATCTCATCAAAACTTCCACCCCACAGGATAAATTATCTTGCAAATATAGAAGCTTTGAAGATTGCGAATGTTGACACCATTATTTCGATAGGAACCGTTGGCTCATTGAATCCCAACATAAAACCGGGATACATAGCGATACCGCACGATTTTATAGATTTTACAAAAAATCGAACCTACACCTTCTTCGATGATTCAAGAACCCACGTGGATATGTCAGAGCCTTTCTGTCCATACCTGAGAAAGATACTGATAGATACATGTAAGGAGCATAGCGTAGATTTCTACGGCAGGGCAGTTTATCTCGTTACCGAGGGACCAAGACTGGAGACAAAGTCAGAGATAAGATTCTTTTCAAACCATGCAGATGTTGTGGGCATGACTCTCGTACCAGAGGTTGTGCTGGCGAGGGAAAAGGAAATGTGTTATGCATCTCTAACTATAGTATGCAACATGGCAGCTGGTTTACAAGGAAAGCTTTCTGCTGAGGAGATAAAAATCTTCTTCAATGAGAAGAAAAAAATATTGGCTCAACTGGTCAAGGAGGCTCTTATGAGAATAGAAGAAAAAAGAGATTGTAGGTGCAGAGAATCACTGAAGGAGGCGACACTGTGAAGGAGTTTGAAGTGATAGAACATACCGCTGATGTTGGGATAAAGGCATACGGAAAATCCATTGAAGAATGCTTCGAAAACGCTGCAAAAGGCATGTTTGCCATAATTACGGATAACTCACAGATAGAACCTGTGGAAAAGCACAGGATTGAACTGACATCAGACAGCATTGAAAACCTGCTGGTTGACTGGTTATCAGAATTGCTATTTCTTAACAGTGCATATAACCTCGTATTCGGTGATTTCAAAGTCAGAATTGATGAAGGCAAAGAGCAGGTCTCTCTTCATGGAGAGGCTATTGGAGAGAAGTACAACAGGGAAAAACACGGATACGGTACAGAAATCAAGGCTGTAACATATCATATGTTGAAGGTGAAGAAAGAGCCGCCCTGCGAGGTGCAGGTGCTGTTTGATATATGAAAGGAAGTTACATTCTTATTGTAAAAATTCCAGAGGACAAACGGATAAGAATTGGAAAGCTTGGATACATCGAGTTTGAAAAAGGATTTTACATCTATGTTGGCTCGGCAATGAACAGTCTGGAAGGAAGGATAAGAAGACATTTATCAGAGAACAAGAAACTTCACTGGCATCTGGATTATCTGCTTGGTGAAGGAAAGGTTGTGGAGGTGTATATCAAAGAGAGCAACTCGCGGGAGGAATGTGAGGTTGCCAGAAAACTATCTGAAATTTTTGATTCGATATCTGGCTTTGGCTCATCGGATTGCAGATGCAGGAGTCATCTCTTCTATGCAGAGGATATAGAAAAAATAAGAAGGGAGGTAGCAACTTTAGGTTTCCGACCGTATTTCTCGCAGCAGATGTGAATTACTTGGCTCTTGTTATCTCTTCAACTGCTTCTGGATTTGCCAGAGTTGAGACATCTCCGACATCCTGGCCCAAAGCTTTTGCTCTGATAACTCTTCTCATTATCTTTCCGCTTCTTGTTTTTGGCAGATCATTGACAAACCAGATTTCATCCGGCCTTGCTATCTTTCCCATCTCTTTCGCAACATGTTCTCTGAGCTCTTCTCTCAGTTCATCACTTGGCTCAACACCCTCTTTAAGAACTACGTATGCAACAATACATTCTCCCTTGAGTTCGTGTGGTTTACCTATTACCGCTGCTTCAGCAACCTTTTCATGACTCACGAGAGCAGACTCAACCTCTGCGTTTCCTATTCTGTGACCGGATACATTAAGGACATCATCCGCTCTTCCCTGTATCCAGAAGTATCCGTCCTCATCCTTTCTCGCAACATCACCTGCAAGATATACATTCGGGTACTTGCTCCAGTATGTTCTCTGGTATCTCTCCGGGTCTCCGTAGAATCCCTTGAGCATACCTGGCCATGGTTTGAGTATAACCAGATTTCCACCGGCATTTTTCACAGGTTTACCCTCTTCATTGAAGACATCTGCATGGATACCTGGGAATGGTTTTGTCGCTGAACCTGGCTTGAGAGGTGTAATCGGGAGAGGTGTTATCATGAAATGTCCTGTTTCTGTCTGCCACCATGTATCCATAATCGGGCATCTCTCTCCACCTATGTGTTTATAATACCACATCCATGCCTCTGGGTTTATGGGCTCGCCAACAGAACCGAGCAATCTGAGAGAGCTCAAATCGTGCTTCTTGACCCACTCTTCTCCATATCTCATGAACAATCTTATGCTCGTCGGCGATGTGTAGAGAATTGTGACCTTGTACTTCTCTATTATCTCCCACCATCTGTCTGGATTTGGATAGTTTGGTGCACCTTCATACATGACCGAGGTTGCACCGAGTATGAGAGGACCATACACTATGTAGCTGTGCCCTGTTATCCATCCAACATCGGCGGCGCACCACCATATATCATCATCTTTGATGTCAAAAACCCATTTCAGGGTAGTTGCGACTCCCACTGCATATCCACCATGTCTATGCATCACTCCTTTTGGCTTACCTGTGGTTCCTGAGGTGTAAAGAATGAAAAGCGGATCATTTGCATCCATTTTTTCTGTCTCGCATTCCTCTGGCTGGTTCTTTACGATTTCATGCCACCATATATCTCTATCGTCATTCCAGGGAATCTCCTCCCCGGTCCTCTTGAAAACTATACAGTGCTCCACGGATGGAGCATCCTCAAGAGCCTCATCTGTCTGCTTCTTGAGAGGCACGGTTTTTCCCCTTCTGTAAAAACTATCACATGTTATGACAACTTTTGCTTTACAGTCATTTATTCTCTCTCTGAATGCTAATGCGCTGAATCCAGAGAACACAACAGAGTGAATCGCTCCTATTTTTGCGCATGCGAGCATTGCTATGGGTAACTCTGGAATCATCGGGAGATAGATACCAACTCTATCTCCTTTCTTCACTCCAAGTTGTTTCAGAGCGTTTGCAAGTTTATTAACCTGAATGTACAGATCTTTATATGTGAGTTTTCTCGTATCTCCTGGCTCTCCCTCGAAGTAGTACGCTACCTTGTTCTCCCTCGGTGTACCTATATGTTTATCCAGTGCATCATGCACAATATTATACTTCGCTCCGACGAACCACTCAGAATATGGTGGATTCCACTCCAATACCTTCTTTGGGGGTTCATACCAGTTTACGACTTCCTTTGCCATCTCTCCCCAGAACCACTCTATGTCCTTTGCTCTTTCCAGCAACTCATCGTAGTCCTTTATACCATGCTTGTCCATCCACTTCTTCACGTTGCTGTTCTTCACTATTTCCTCGGGCGGGTAGAAAACCCTGTTCTCCTCAAGCAAAACAGCAATCTCCTTTTTCTCTTCGCTTTCTGTCATATTTATCACCATTATAAACGCCTCCCTTCCTTTTGTCGCTCTCTGAATGTAAAAACAACTATAAAACATTATTCTTCCTTAAGATGGAGAATCCCTGCGATACCCCCTGGAAATCTACACGACTTCGAGTGAGAAATCCTTTGATTTTACACTGTGAGTGATGTATCCAAGCGATATGCGATCCGCAAATGGAGCATACATCAATATATTATCACGTGTGATTCCTCCGGATACTTCTATAATGATGCCTGGATTTTCCTCCCTTGCTTTTGTTGCTATCTCTCTCGCCACCTGAGGGGGCTGGTTATCTATGAGGATTGCATCAACCTTTTCTCTGGCAGCTATCAAAGCCTGCTCCAGATTTTCCACCTCAACCTCTACGAATTTATCCTTTATCTTTTCCTTTACCCTCCTTATTGCTTTCTCTACAGAACCTGCGGCTTTTATGTGATTGTCTTTGATAAGAACAGCGTCAAACAATCCAAATCTATGGGGGTCTCCACCACCAATAATAACGGCTTTTTTCTCATACTTTCTGAAACCGGGCGTTGTTTTTCTTGTGGCACAGATTTTCACATCAGGATTAACCTTTCTGCACATATCTACGAGTGTTCTCGTCTCGGTTGCTATACCGCTCATTCTCGAGAGCATGTTGAGCGCCAGGCGCTCGCCTGCAAGGATTGCTCTGAGTTTCCCTCTAATTCTTGCAACGATTGTTCCTGCCCTTATGCTTTCTCCATCCTGATGGAGCATCTGCATTTCTGCACCAAGTCTGGAAAAAACCTCCTTTGCATCTTCTATGCCTGCAAGTACGCAATCTTCCTTTGCTATGATTACTCCTTCTCCCTCCTCATCTGTGAAAATGGAGTTTGTGGTGATGTCACCCTCTTCACCGAGGTCTTCTTTGAGGTATATTTCTATCAGGTCCATCCTGACGAGGAAAGCTCTGAGTATGTATTTAAAGGTTTGTGGAAAATAGAGAGGCATGGATGCAAAAGATGGGGAATTATAAGATATGGTATTTTCTGCAAAGATTCGATTTCTATTCAAAAATCATCAAATCTCAGCAAGAAGGTCCTTGATAGCTTTTCTGACAGCATCGCTGGAATCGTATTTTGGCTTCCAACCCAGAGATTTGATTTTGCTTATATCGAACTGAAATCTGGGAACATCACCTTTCCATCCTCTTTTTCCACCCGTGTATTTCAGTTTAACATCTTTCAGCCCCATCTCATCTATCACCATCTTTGCAATCTCGTTCACCTCAGTGGTTCCATCGGTTCCCAGATTGAAGAGGTTTATCTGTTCCCTGCTCTTTTCAAAGCCAAAAAGCATACCGTTCACACAATCCTCTATGTAAAGATAGGATTTTCTCTGCTTTCCATCTCCCAGTATCTCAAGCTCTCTGGGATTTTTTCTCAGTTTCCTGATAAAATCGTATATCACCCCATGTGTACATCTTGATCCCACAACGTTTGCAAACCTGAAAATCCACCCCTTCATATCAAAGGTATGGCAAAATGATGATATCAATCCTTCACATGCCAGTTTTGCTGCACCATAAACTGATATGGGGAGAAGTGGACCGTAATTCTCAGACAGAGGAACAGGTGGCGTCTCACCGTAAACCGTGCTGCTCGAGGAGAAAACCACCATTTCTATATCGTTTCTTCTCATCGCATCCAGCAGATTGTATGTCGATAGAATATCAATCTTTGATATATCCGGTTTTTTTTCACCGAGTCTAACATCAGGTATGGCGGCAAGATGGAAGACAACATCATGGTCCTTAATTTCAGCATTGAGAACATCCTCATCAAGCAGGTCTGCCTTGACAAGTCTGAAATAAGGTTTATTGAGATGGCGCTCTATGAATTCCATTCTTCCCGAAGAAAAGTTATCATAAACCGTAACTTCGTTTCCATCTCTGGCAAGCCTGTCCACAAGATGACTCCCTATGAACCCTGCTCCTCCTGTCACGAATGCCTTCATGAAAGAGAAATCGCTGGATCGGTATTTAACAGATTCGGAAGATGTTATTCAAACTGCTGGAAATCAACAGTACCATAATCAATATAATCCATAAAACTATCCCGGTTTTGAAAACATGTCTGAAGAATGGATCAAAATAAAAGACATCCTTGATGGTAAAAAGACAGGAGAGGAAGTGAGAGTCAGGGGATGGATTTACAGAAAGAGGAGCAGTGGAGGGATAATATTTGTACTCATCAGAGATGTTACCGGCGTTGTCCAGGCAACGGTGAGAAAGGGAAACGTTCCTGATGAGGATTTTGCAAAAGCAGATAAGGCGCTGATAGAGTCATCGATAAAGGTTTACGGGAAGGTAAAAGAAGACAAACGTGCGCCCGGCGGCTATGAGATAGAGGTAAAGAGTTTTGAAGTGGTGAATTTCGCAGAACCTTTCCCCATAACAGAAGATCACAGCGAAGAATTTCTGCTCGATGTCAGGCATCTCTGGCTCAGGTCAAGAAAGCTCACAGAGGTGATGAAACTCAAAGCAAAGATACTCAGGTTGATAAGAGAATGGTTTGACCAGAACGATTTTTATGAAGTCACTCCAAGCGTAATCACCATGAACGCAGCAGAAGGCGGCGCAACCGTGTTTTCCTTCGATTATTTTGGTCAGAAAGCGTTTCTCAGCCAGACCGCTCAGATGTATCTTGAGGCACTGATATTCTCTCTTGAGAGAGTCTGGAGTCTTACTCCCTCATTCAGAGCAGAAAAATCCAGAACGAGGAAACATCTCACAGAATACTGGCATCTTGAAGCAGAAGAAGCGTGGGTTGATAACGAGGGGAATATGAAAATACAGGAGGAACTTGTCAGCTACGTATGCCAGAACATTGTCAAGGTTGCAAAGGATGAGCTTGAATATCTTGGCAGGGATACAGAGAAACTGAAAGTGGTGGAGCCCCCTTTCAAGAGAATTAAATATGAAAAGGCTATAGAGATACTCAGGGATA